>CAZFJD010000264.1:0-4614 GCA_964518775.1 uncultured Syntrophaceae bacterium | reverse complement strand
CGACTTCTTCCGGGTCTGAATATTTGCAAACCGGACCCCGCGCTCCCCAGCCTGACCGATGCTGGCCACTTCGAAGTTGTCGCCCTCGGCAGCATGAATCGCATCCTCGACTTCATAGGCATCTTTGCCCCAAAGATGGCTTGCATCTTTGAGCACCGCCTTGTCGTTATCGACGACGAGATAGACCGGTTTTTCCGCCCTGCCCGTTACGACAATGGCATCATAACCTGCGGCCTTCGTCTCGAGGCCGAAACTCGCTGTGGCGGCAGAACCAGCATTCATGTAAATCGAGGGGGAAATAGCGGTCGTCGCCCACTTGTCCGCTCCGCTCTGCTGAATGCCATTTAACGTTCCGGCGCCGAAGGTCAGGCAATTGGCAGGATCGAAGGGCAGCGTTCCTCGAGGGCTTTCCCTCCACATGAAATACGCACCCAGCCCCTCTCCTCCCAAGAAATATTCGTAGACTTTATCAGGAACCTTCTCGGCCTTGCAGCTCCCCCTGCTCAAATCGACTCTCAACACCTTGTTCCATATACCTTTCATAACTTTTCCTCCTTTCACCTACCTGGAATTGACTGATCCAGCGGTCCAATTTGGGTTCAATTTTCTTAGAGGGCGTTCCGTCCTTTTTGACGAATTGAAGGTCGGCTTTGCCCTCTAAATATCAATGGGTTTGAAAATCAGAACGATCGCCATGACGATAAAGACCATTGTCTCAGCACCCTGCGACCAATACCTTGCCGTAATAGACATGACCATCCCCAAAGCGAATGCGGAGAGAAATGTTCCATTTAAATTTCCCATCCCCCCCACGATGACCACAGCAAAGCTCAGCAAAAGGACCGAGAGTCCCATATAAGGGTGGACAGAACCGATCGGCGCATAGAGAACTCCCCCCAAGGCAGCAAGGGCGCTCCCGAGTATAAAGACGATGGAAAAGTACTTGTCGACATTTACCCCTAAACATCTCACTCCATCCTTGTCCTCAAGGGCTGCCACAACGATCTTTCCCACAATTGTCTTCTTAAAAAAGATGTTAAGAGCAAAGAAGAGAATGATCGCAATCATCACGATAACGATTCGGTAGATAGGAAGGGAGAGGCCCCAGAACAACAGATATTTCCCAATAGGATCGCTTATGGGATAGGGTCTGACACTCCATATCCATTTGATCGCATCAACCCCGATCAGTGCGATCGCAAATGTGGCGATAAAGGTGTAGTCGAGAGATTCTCCGTAAAGCCTCCTAATGATAAATCGCTCAATGATATAGCCTATCGGAATGACAGCGAGAATCGCAAGGATTGCACCAAGGGGGAAACACCATTTGAAGAAATTGACGAGAGTGATCAGTACGTAAACACCAATGGTATAGGTGAGGGTGTGGGCAAAATTGATCACCCTCATAGCACCAAACGTCAACGAAAGACCGATCGAAATAAAGTAAAGGATTGCCCCAATCGTAAGCCCATAGACAATGGTGTAGATCACTTTTAGATAGCCTCCTTTTTCATCAACCTTGGAACTACTTTCCTTTTAATCGTATATTCCCAAAATCTTTGAATATATCCCCAAACACCCATACGGAACCGAAAGACGATGATCAGCAGAGAAAAACCTAAGAACATTTCCCAACGATAAATGTAGATGGGTAAGAAATTACTAATCACCATGTAGATCACGCCTCCCAAAATTGCTCCGTAGAGGTTACCTGCTCCTCCGATCAGGCATGCGAAAACGACCCCTACGTTACTGTGCACATCCATCGCATTTGGGTTGACGTAATTATAATTCAGTGCAGTCAGTGAACCAGCCAGGCCAGCTATCGCCCCGGCCAGAATAAAGGTGAACCATTTATAAAGGAAGGTATTATATCCGAGAAACCTTACCCTCGTCTCGTCCTCCTTAATTGACCGAATCAAAATTCCATAAGGTGAGGAGGTCAGCCGTCTAAGGCAGTAATAAACCAATAGCAAGCAGAGAAGGACGAATCCAAACATAATGGGCCGGCTGCCAAAATTGAGAACCCCCAATTTCGAAGCACTGACTCCAAATCCATCTTCTCCCCTTGTAATTTCTCTCAGAGGCGAGAGAACGAGAAAAAATCCAATATGATTGAAAGCCAAATTGATCAGGGCAAAACAAGCACCCGTCGTCCTGACGATGATGAGGCCAAGAAGCATCGCCAGCATTCCTGCAAAGGCGATGCCTATAGAAATGGCGAGGAGAGGATTTCCGCCAATATACTTAATAAAAAGGCCGCAACAGTAGGCGCCGGTACCCAGATATAGCATTTGACCAAAGGAGAGTCGGCCCATATATCCGTAGAGCAAGTCAAAGGACATCGCAAAGATACAGAAGATCATGAAGTCTGTGACTCTGTGAACCGAAAGGAGGGGTGTAATTAAAAGAAAAAATATAGCGATAGCCATAAGGTCGATTGCACCGCGCTCGATTATGGGTTTCTTCCTCAGTTCCTCGGGAAGTTCGGTAGGTTTGTTTAAAGAGGCTTTGTCCTCGTCCAAAATGATCTCCTTAATGTCATCAAAATCCTCAGAGATACTCCTCCAATCCCTTAGTGTCGGAGATCTCGGATTTATTAATAATTTCCCTGGCCACCTTACCTTCCTTAAGGACGTAGATCCGGTCGGCCAAGCGGTTTACCATGGCAAGGTTTTGCTCAACGATCACAGCAGAAACCTGGTCCTTTAGACCGGTGAGAATGTTGACGATCTCTTCAATGACGATTGCAGCCAACCCTTGAGTGGGTTCGTCGATTAGAAGGAGCTTTGGGTCTCCAACAAGAGACCGGCCGACCAAGAGGATCTGTCTCTGTCCTCCGCTCAATTGTCCTGCTTTCGTTTTCAAAAAGCCTTCCAATTTTGGATAGATGCTCATCACTTTATCCAGAGCTCGTTCTAAGGGTTCCTGGCTGGCATAGGCAGCGATCTCGATGTTCTCTTGAACAGTCAAATTGCCGAAGACCTTCTTCTCCTGAGCCACGTATCGAAGCCCTTTAAGGTAGAGCTCTTCAGGAGAAAGACTTGATATTTCTTGCCCCTGATAGGTAATGGAGCCCTTTTGCGGTTTCAAAAGACCAATGATGGTTTTTAGTAGAGTCGTCTTTCCTGCACCGTTTCGGCCAATGAAGAAGGCCGTCTCCCCTTTTTCGATATCGAGGGAGACGTCATGCAATACCTTTGCATGGCCATAAGCAACATCCAAATTCTTAATTACGAGCATATCGTCTTTCCCAAACTGCTCCTGTCTCCTGGGAATTCATTATGTGAAAGACTGGTCCATCTCGCTTTTTCCCCAGTAGCATTCTCTTACCGAAGAATCACAGAGCACATGGTCGGGATCCCCTTCGCAGATAAAATTCCCTTCATTCATGACGCAGAGACGGTCCACAAGGTTGACGATCTTCGATACCTTGTGCTCAATGATGCCCAACGTAAGGTTTTCCTTGATCTGTTGAAGGAGGCCGAGAACCTCTGAAATCTCTATATCGCTAAGTCCGGACAAAGGTTCATCTAAGAGCAGAAGTTTCGGGTTGAGGGAGAGGGAGATTCCAATCTCCAGCATTCTTTTTGAGCCATAAGAGAGTTCAGATGTGAGAGTCCGCGCCTTGCTTTGAAGCCCGACCAGTTTCAGCGCCCTAAGACAGTTTTCTAAGATCTCCTCATTCTTTGCCGATGAGAAAAAGAATTTCCCAGGGGAGGTATGCTTTTCCTTGAACCGGATGCTGGAGAGAACGAGATTTTCCCAAACGGTCATTGAATTGAATACAGAAACGAGCTGAAACGTCCGCACCATCCCTTTCATCACTCTTTCGTGTGGAGGGATGCGAGTGATGTCATCACCAAAAAAGAAGATGCGTCCCTCAGTGGGAGGGAAGAAACCCGAGAGCAAGTTAAATAGCGTTGTCTTTCCTGATCCATTCGGACCAATGATCCCCGTCACCTCATCCGTCTTAATCGAAAATTTTACTTTATTGACTGCAATGAGGCCACCGAAGTGTTTACTCAACCCCTCCGCTGCAAGAATTGCGGGCATATTCATCCCTTCTCTTCCATTTTAATGTAGAATATCTGATTCCTCTTCATTCCTTAAGGGAGAGAAAAAACTCTATTCAAATTTTGGATTTGGGGGAGGTCGACCTCACCTCCCCGAATGCTTTTGTATACTACCAACCCATTTCTTTCAGAGGGAGGCACAATTCCTCACCCATATAAACGTCAACCACTCTGGCAAAATCCCACTTATCCTTCTTTTCCTTAGGAGATTTGCCATCGACGATAAACTTGGCGTATCGATACGAGGTCCTTCCGTCAATGCGCCACGTGGCCGGCCCTTTCACGCTCATGAAATCTGGCTTATCCATCAGAGCCTTATAGACCTTGCCTGGTTCGAGAGAATTTGCCACTTCAATCCCTCTCAGGGTTTCCTGCATGCCGATGTAGGCATAAACCGCAAAGGGGTCGGGCGGCTCCCCGTACTCTTTCCTCCACGCCTCTGTCAGTTTGGCAACAGCATCTACTGTCTCAGGATCCTTCAGGCCAGTTAGATCATAATACCACCACATCCCCATCGATACCCCTTCAAGGGCCTCAG
>CAZFJD010000263.1:0-4643 GCA_964518775.1 uncultured Syntrophaceae bacterium | reverse complement strand
AACATTATTTTTTATGCTGTTGCGATGTTTCTCCTGAAAAACAGACCTTTCAGTCCCTTAAAAGGCCATTTTTAAGACCTAAATGGGTCTGGGATCCCCCTTTTTGCGCTATAATATCTTTTTAAAGGATATTATATTGCAGCGATATAATAATCAAAAAAATTAACCAGCCTCAAAATCAGGGTTATCATTTGTGAAATACGGGTTGTAATATACACCTTTTTTAAAATTTTTGGAAGTGAAGAGGAAGAAAGTATAGATGTAGATTATTTATGCTACTCTATACTTTGTAACGAGAATGAAGATTCCGAGTTATCGGCCACTCCTGGAAAAACCAAATCCACCTGTACTTCTATGGGTCGTTCCGAAAGAGCCCCGGTTGCCCAGATTGGAGGGAGTGAAGGATTTAACTCCACCATAGCTGGGTGGATTGAAAGACCTGCTGAAACTACCCCTTGGTCGATCATAGGAACTTGATTTGTCTGTGCGTACTCCTGGGTAGATTGCCCCATTAGGTCTGTCCATACCCCAAAATCTAATAGACACCTCGCTAACTCTTTCGCGGGAGCCTGCTTCTGCGGGAGGTCTACTCGTCTTTTGGTTACCGACCGGATCCCTCACTTGGGGAGGCTTTCCACCGTAGGATGATGGGTCCCTTGGTCTACGGTTGGGACTTTGGCGTTCAATCATTTCACTAGACCTTGAAGAACTTGGGTCCCTGCTCCTGATGAACTGCCCTTTTTGTCGCTTAGAAGGATCAATCACGAAGACCCTTCCCGTCTTGGTATCCCTCCAATGATTCGACACATATACATGATGATGGCGATGGTGCTGCTGATGATAATGATGAGGATGATGAAAACAGACCCATCTATGGAAGTTGTGGAGGACGTAAAAGCCCGGGAAGTACCATCCGGTCCAACAGAATGGATAAGGTATCCACGCGTAGAGATATAAGTATGGGCCGGGAGGAGGATAGTAAGTGACAATTGGCGGACCATAGGTATAGAAATAATTTACAACGGTGGGTTCGGAGTAATAGGAATAGGCTTTTGGTGGCCGCTCTGAGGGATATTCGGTTTGACTCTCCGCCACCACATTCAGACCGACCTCCACGGCCAGATTCTGAAATACCCTCAATGCTTCTTCCCTTCTCATGGACAATCGGCCCGCATCCGCCGCTTCACCGACAGTATTCTGCAATTCTCCAATGATATCCGGAGTTACAGGATAGTCAGAGATCCATCCATTTTTGGGTGAGATCCCCTTGGAGGACAGCATGGTCTCCGCTTCGGCTTCATTTTGGGGGGTGCCTATCCTCAACCTCTCAACGAGCTTCACCGCAAAATCCCCCTCCCGAACGAGGGCCTGCTCTATTGGAGGGGCTTGGCTAGCAGTCTCTTGGGCACAGAGGTCTTCTGATATAGGCAAGATGGAGAAAGCAGTGACAGCGGCAATCATCCTGAGAGTCTTCATGTTCATCCCTTCTATAGCTTTAGACGAGGGTAACTCTTCTCTTATTCAACGCTACTTAATCTAACCGAAAAGTCAAGCTTACGGGCGCTCCACACTCCTGATAACTGCAGACATCTCCGGAATAAATGATTCCATTGGCGACGGCGAGAGAAGAATAGAAACGATACATAGGGTCAAAATTGGCTCTACTTCTTTCGTTTCACAGAAGTTAGTGATTACTGATCGTAATCTTCAAATTTATACCAAAGTTCAATATTGATGGTAGGAGGAAGTAAGTCCTAAGAAAAGGGAGTGTTGACTCCAACTACAACTTAGTCAGTTTTTTGTGGGTGAATTCTGAATTCAATTAGGTCACCAACTTGTCATCAATTACCTTTCATAGCCCTGTGCATTTTTGGGTCAAGTGTGATCAATTCTCCCTGGAGTTCTAAGGCAAGCCAAATATAAGAGGTCGGTTTTAAATTTGAAACTTGTAACCTGAAACTTTTCTGGTTATCCTTTCACCTTCAAATTCTCAGGATCATAAAGAGGCTCTTTTTCGACGGTTGCATTGTATCTCTTGGCAGCGACTTCAATTTGCAAGCGAGTTCCAGGCTGTGAATAGCTAATGGGCAGATAACCATAGGCGATGGGCTTACACACTGTATATCCGAATCCTCCGCTGGTGACTAGGCCGATCACCTTATCTCCATCGAGAATCGCCTCCTTACCCACAGGCATCAATGGACGACTATCAATGGTTAAGCAGCAGAGACGCCTGATGATCCCTTTTTCTTTCTGAGCGATCAGAGCCTGACGTCCGATAAAATCGCCCTTACCGAGCTTCACACAGAAATCGAGCCCAGCCTCATAAGGGGTATACTCTGGAGAGATATCGCCGCTCCAGTATCGATACCCTTTTTCCAGTCGCAAGGACTCAATGCATCGATATCCTCCATTTCTCAGGCCAAATGATTTTCCGGCTTCCCAGAGGGTCTCGTAGACACATAAGGCATACTCTACTGGTATGTGCAGTTCCCATCCTAACTCGCCGACGTAAGTGACACGAAGGCCAAGGACAGGAGCGCATCCAATGAAGATCTGTTTGCAGGTCATGTAAGGGAATCCTTCATTCGAGATGTCCCCTTGGACGACCTGTTTTAAGATATCACGTGCCTGAGGGCCACAGAGAACGATACAGGCCTTGGCAGAGGTCACATCGGTGACAGAAATGGAATGGTCCTTGGGAAGATGCTTTTGGATCCAGTCGAGATCGTGTTTGACAAAGGCTGTCCCGGTCACCAGATAGAAATGATCCTCACCGATTCGGCTCACAGTAAGGTCGCATTCAATCCGTCCTTTTTCGTTCAACATCTGGGTGTAGGTGATCGAGCCGATCGGTTTATCCATCTGGTTGTCAGTGATTCTTTGTAAAACCGGAAGTGCTCCTTGACCTTTGATCTCGATCTTTCCGAAGGAGGTCTGATCGACGATCCCTGCCTTCGTCCTGACGGCTTCGTGTTCCTTCCCGACAGGCTCAAACCAGTTAGGAAGTTTCCATCCCAACTTCTCCTTTGGCGGAACGCCTTTTGGTGCAAACCAATTGGGCCTTTCCCAGCCAGACTTTTCTCCGAAGACCGCCCTCATTCCCTTCAGGCGATGGTAAAGTGGACTCAACCGCAACGGCCTGGCTGAACGCATCTCCTCGTAGGGCCAGCTCATGGAATAATGATGGGCATAGACCTCTCTGGATCGTTCGACTACATACTTCTGGCTTCCATGGTGACCTGCGAGGCGTCGAATATCGAGGCGCCAAAGATCCAGGCCCGGTTTGCCCTCGATGATCCATTCAGCCATCATCTTTCCGACTCCTCCACCTGCAGCAATGCCATGGGCACAGAAGCCAGCGGCAACGAAGAAGTTCTTTACTTCTGGAGCTTCTCCCAAAATAAAATCGCCATCGGAGGTGAACGCCTCAGGGCCATTGAGGAGCGTGATGATCTCAGCCTTGCCTATAGGAGGCACTCGTTTCATGGCCAAGGCGGAGAGGGGTTCGAAATGTTCGTAGTTCGATTTGAGCAATTTTTTTGTAAAGTCTCGCGGAATCCCATCCAATGCCCACGGAATGGGATCATGTTCGTACCCTCCCATGATGAGACCACCGACTTCTTCTCGAAAGTAGACGAGAAGATCAGGGTCACGCATGGTGGGCATCCCCTTTCTCACACCTTCGATGGGTTTGGTGATGATGTATTGGTGTTCCATGGGAATGATAGGGATGGAGACTCCCACCATTCTCCCTATCTCTGGAGCCCAAATCCCTGCTGCGTTCACAACGATTTCAGTCTTAATCTTTCCTTTCTCCGTAATGACTTCATAAACAGCCCCATCCTTCAGGGTGATGTCGATGAGTCGTGTTTCAGTATAGATCGTTGCACCTCTATCCTTTGCTCCTTTAGCGAGAGCGTAAGTCACTCCGCTCGGGTCGATCTGGCCATCTGTTGGAAGAAAGGCAGCTCCAACAATCCCTTTCGGTTCCATTACTGGAAAGAGGTCGCAAGCTTCTTTTGGGCTGATCAATTCCATCGGGAGTCCAAAGGTCTTGGCCATGGCCGATGAACGGCGCAACTCCTCCATGCGGTCTTTTGATGACGCGATTCGCAAACCACCGACCTCGCTCCAGCCCGTATGTTGCCCTGTCTCTTTTTCGAGGCGGGAGTAAAGTTCAACACTGTATTTCAGCATCTTGGTGATGTTGACAGAGGCACGCAGTTGCCCCACCAAGCCCGCTGCATGAAAGGTTGCTCCGCTGGTGAGTTCTCCTTTGTCAAGAAGGATCACATCGTTCCATCCCATTTCCGTCAGGTGATAAGCAATGCTGCAGCCAGTAATCCCACCTCCGATGATGACGACCCTTGCCTGATCTTTCATGATTTATCTCCTCCCTTACTGTCCGTGTAGACACGACTAATTTAAAAATCTATTTTTGTCAACAATTTTCAGTGTGTCGCTCCATTCGTCCCTATCTCCTCAAGAGGGAAGTGTGACGGGGGGTTAAAAAGATTGACCCGTTCGACGGCGCCAAGCCACATCTTTTAAGGCGGGGTACAAAAGCACCGCTCAGGGTCAACCCTGAGCCTTCGGCCCGAGCTCAGGCCGAGGGGAAGTCCCGGCCTTCAGGCTGGGGA
>CAZFJD010000262.1:4269-4645 GCA_964518775.1 uncultured Syntrophaceae bacterium | reverse complement strand
AACAAATATTGCTAATAACATAGTTGGAGAATCCATAGCTTTGGAGATACCATTTGAGAAGGGAAAATTTATTTTTTTACCGCCTTTTGTTGAGTCAGCGGATATCAATAAAATATCGGGTGTCCTAATCGATTGCATCAAAAGAGCTCTGCAATGGAATCCCCCTTCAGTAAAGCCAGATTGGCTGAGTCAATATGTATTGACAGGGGAAGAGGAGTTATCGAATAAATGCAAGAAATTAGATAAGGGACTAAAAAAATTAAACGAAAGAAAAGAGAAAATCGAGAAGGAACTTGAGGAAATTGAATGTCTTAAAGCCATTCTTTATGAGACGGGTAAAATCGGGCTGGAACCCTGCATCCGGAAGGCTTTCCGT
>CAZFJD010000262.1:3803-4257 GCA_964518775.1 uncultured Syntrophaceae bacterium | reverse complement strand
ATGATTTATTTGCGATAGAGGGTGATACTTTTGTGATAGGAGAAATTGAAGGTTCAATTAAGGCAATAGATATAGGGAAATATCGCCAGCTTTTGGATTATGTCGAGGATCTTAGGCCAAAAGTGAAAAATTGCAAGGGTATCCTCATAGGAAATGGTTATTTAGATACGGAGCCATCCAAACGAAGCGAACAATTTACTGAGCATACCAAAGAGGGGTGTGATAAACAGAAGTTTTGTAGAATGAATACTTATGAGCTTTATAAGGCCATTAGTGCCATTCTTTCGAGACCTAAAGATCAGGGGCTAAAAGATTTAATAAAACAAAAAATTTTAAGTTGTGAGGGTGAGTTCAAGTATGATGTCTAAATAGGTAGTACCTTCCTCGTAGGTCCTGGGTCTGACCGCAGTAAGTGTTTGATATCGCAGATGAAATCCAAATAAATAATATTTTT
>CAZFJD010000262.1:0-3793 GCA_964518775.1 uncultured Syntrophaceae bacterium | reverse complement strand
GTTATTGCTTGCCTCGTCCCACCAGAACCCAGTTTTCTCTCGCGCTAACAGATATTAGACGGAAATATTATATTGTTGATATAATAATTCCGCCTATCATAAAGTGTTTGATTGTTGCCTAACCTGTTAAAATAAAAACGCTTTCGTTGACGAAAATCATGGAAGTTCGCACTTCCTCGAAAGGGCCTGGCGGATATCTGAAGAGGGTTGAAAGGAATGATATGATCCAGGCTCTCCGGGGCATGTAACCTCCGTGTTCCTGGCATGATAGAACATTATCAAAAAAGGATACGTTCGTCAAGATCCTTCGACAAGCTCAGGATGGTGAAGCCGGCGGAAATCGAGATTGAAAACCCTGGATTCCGGATCGAGTCCGGAATGACAACATTGTAAGGTCACTGCGCGGAATTAGAAGGTTCCTTAAATTCTGGGGGAGCTTTCCTGCACGCGAGGGACTTCAAGGGAAGCCGCTGAGCATTCGATACGCTGGTGGTATTCCTGAATCGAATTTACACCCATTCCCCTTTTCAAGGATTCGATTCCGTTGACCATGGCTTCCGCGCCGAAGAGAGTTGTGACACAGGGGATGTTATGGGCCACGGACTGGCTTCGTATGGCCACTTCATCTGCTTTGGGTTTCTTTCCGCTTGGGGTATTGATGACCAGATCGATCTCTCCGTTTTTGATCCGATCAACGATATCCGGTCTTCCTTCGCCCACCTTGAACACCGTCTGGACTGGAATCCCATTGTTGGCTAAAACCTTTGCCGTTCCTTTGGTGGCGACAATCTCAAATCCAAGATCGATCAATTTCTTGGCCATAAAGATGATCGATCGTTTATCCTTGTTCATGACACTGATGAAGACTCTTCCTTTTAGAGGGATATTGAGTCCAGCGCCAATTTGAGATTTGGCAAAGGCCATTCCGAAATCCGAGTCAATCCCCATCACCTCTCCGGTCGATTTCATCTCTGGACCCAACACCGTATCGATCCCGTAAAAACGGTTGAACGGGAAGACCGATTCTTTGACAGCCACGTGGTGGGTCTCCACCTCCCTTTCGATACCGAGCTCACGGAGTTTTTTCCCAACCATCACTTTGGCTGCCACCTTGGCCCATGGAATGCCTGTGGCCTTACTAATGAATGGAATGGTTCGGGAGGCCCTCGGATTGACTTCGAGGACATAGATGATATCGTTTTTGATGGCATATTGCACATTCATCAGACCCACCACCTCGAGTTCTTTAGCCAGCGCGTAGGTATTCTGTTTCAACTGTTCGATCAGTTCGTCGCTCAGAGAGTAGGGAGGCGTGGCACACGCACTGTCTCCGGAATGAATCCCCGCCTCCTCGATATGTTCCATGATACCAGCGATAATGCAGGACTCCCCGTCGGCCACCGCATCCACATCGATCTCAATCGCATCCTCCAAAAATTTGTCGATGAGGATGGGATGCTCGGAGGAGGCCTCTACTGCCCGGTGAACAAAACTCTCTAAGGATGGCTCGTCGTAAACAATCTCCATGGCCCTTCCACCTAAAACATAAGAAGGCCGGACAACGACGGGGTAACCAATCTCATCAGCAATCCTCTTGGCTTCTTCTATCGAATTTGCGGTACCGTTCAGCGGCTGCATCAGCTCCAACTTTTTCAGCAAGGCCTTGAAACGCTTTCGATCCTCTGCACGATCGATATTCTCTGGACTCGTTCCGATAATCTTTCCCCCCATCTTCTCCAACGGCACAGATAGGTTAAGAGGGGTTTGGCCTCCGAATTGGACAATCACACCATCCGGTTTTTCAATATCGATGATATGGAGAACATCCTCAAGGGTGAGGGGTTCAAAATAGAGTTTATCAGAGGTGTCGTAATCTGTCGAAACGGTTTCCGGATTCGAATTGACCATGATCGTTTCGTAGCCTAACTCTTTTAGAGCAAAGGAGGCGTGGACGCAACAATAGTCGAATTCAACCCCTTGACCGATCCGGTTGGGCCCTCCTCCCAAGATCATCACTTTCTTCTTGGAGGAGATTTTCGATTCATCTTCGGTCTCGTATGTGGAATAATAATAAGGCGTATAAGCCTCAAATTCCGCGCCGCACGTATCGACCAGTTTGTAAGTGGGAAGGATACCTTTCTCTTTTCTTATGTTTCGAATGGTCGCTTCGCTGACGCCAATGAGATGGCCCAGTTGAAAATCAGAAAATCCAAACTCCTTGGCTTCTCTCAGCAGTGATTCAGGAAGACGAAGCTGATGGGGGATCTGAATCTTCCATAGTTCGAGATCCTTCATCTTTGCGCCATAGGACTGTATCTCTCTTTCAAGATCGACGATCTCTTGAATATTCGTCAGGAACCAGGGATCGATCTTTGTCAATTCATGGACCTCCTCAACCTTCATCCCAAGGAGAAAGGCATTTCGGATCGTGAAGATCCTTTCCGAATTTGGTGTGGAGAGTTCTTTTCTCACCTCTTCAAGGGCTTGTCGTCTCATGGGGTCGTTCAGCATCTCCATTGGGAAAGGAAATTTTTCCTTTCCGTCCGCTCCCAAACCATACCTCCCGATCTCCAAGGAGCGCACTCCTTTTTGAAGGGCCTCCTTGAAGGTTCGGCCGATGGCCATGGTCTCGCCCACTGACTTCATTGAGGTGGTGAGAGTAGGGTCCGCACCCGGAAATTTTTCGAACGTAAATCTTGGGATCTTTACCACGCAGTAATCAATGGTCGGTTCAAAAGAGGCAGGTGTCTTTTTCGTAATATCATTGGGTATTTCATCGAGAGTGTATCCGACAGCCAATTTGGCCGCAATCTTAGCGATTGGGAATCCTGTGGCTTTGGAGGCAAGAGCGGAGGATCGGGAGACCCTCGGATTCATCTCGATGATGACCATTCGTCCATCCTCAGGACGAATGGCGAATTGAATGTTAGATCCTCCGGTCTCGACACCAATCTCCCGGATGGCTCGAATCGCTCCATCCCTCATCCTCTGATACTCTTTGTCCGTCAGCGTCTGGGCGGGTGCTACGGTGATGCTGTCTCCGGTGTGGATGCCCATGGGATCGAAATTTTCAATGGAGCAGATGATGACCACATTGTCATTGAGATCCCTCATCACCTCCAGTTCGAACTCCTTCCATCCAATGACAGACTCCTCGATGAGGATCTCTCCGATCATGCTCCATTCGAGTCCACGGGCAGCCAGGTCTTCGAACTCTTCGATATTGTAGGCCGCGCCACTGCCTGTTCCGCCCAGTGTAAAACTGGGCCGGATGATGAGAGGAAAGCCGATCTCCTTTGCTACCTCCAAGGCCTCCTCCAAAGAATAGGCCAGTCCGCTTCTTGGGAGGTCGAGGCCAATCTTCTTCATCGATTCCTTAAAAAGCTTTCGGTCCTCACCCTTCTTGATGGCCTCATAGTTGGCCCCGATCATTCTGACACCATATTTTGCGAGAACCCCGGACTCATAGAGGACGACGGAGACATTGAGGCCGGTCTGACCACCTAAGGTTGGGAGAAGGGCATCCGGCCGCTCCCGCTCGATGATCTTTTCCAGTATCTCTGGAGTGATCGGCTCGATATAAGTCCGATCGGCCATTTCCGGATCGGTCATGATGGTTGCAGGGTTGGAGTTGACCAAGACCACCTCGAAGCCTTCTTCCTTCAGGGCCTTACAAGCCTGGGTACCCGAATAGTCAAATTCGCAAGCCTGGCTGATCACAATGGGGCCCGAGCCGATGATCAGGATTCTTTTGATATCCGTCCGCTTAGGCATTGGAGTGGAGCTCCATCAT
>CAZFJD010000261.1:0-4648 GCA_964518775.1 uncultured Syntrophaceae bacterium | reverse complement strand
GGTCCAGACTCTTGTGGAACCGAAACACTTCCGCTATCTGATACCCAACCCTCAATACTGGATTCAAACTGGTCATGGGATCCTGAAATATCATGGAGATCCTCTTGCCCCGAATCTCCCGTATCTCTTCAACGCTCATGGCTTGCAAATCTTCTCCCATAAATTCAGCCCCCCCGTCGAGAATTCTGCCCGGAGGAGAGGCCACCAGCCGAAGGATGGATAGGGCTGTCACGCTCTTGCCACAACCGGACTCGCCAACAAGGCCCAAAACCTCCCCCTTTCTCACCTCGAAATCGACTCCATCTACTGCCTTGATAATCCCTTCGCTCGTGAAAAAGTACGTCTTTAGCCCTGATACCTTGAGGATCGAACTGTCGTCATCTCTCCGGGGCATGGATTCGAGGGCCTCCTTCCGTCCCTACCGTTGTGAAAGCCGGGGGTCGAGCGCATCCCTGAGGGCGTCCCCCATTAAATTGAAGCCAAGAACCGCGAAGATGATAGCAAGTCCCGGAAAAACCGCTAACCACGGAGCCATCTCCATGAACCGTCTGCTTTCACTCATCATGAGGCCCCAGGAGGGCGTTGGCGGCTGGGTCCCCAAGCCGAGAAAACTGAGAGCGGCCTCGACCATAATCGCGGTGGAGAGATTGAAGGTTGCCTGGACAATGACCGGGGAAAGAACATTGGGTAAGATAAAAAATAGAATGATGGAAATATCCCTGGCGCCTACGGAGCGGGCTCCCTCAATAAACTCCTTTTCCTTAATAGAAAGAACTGAACCGCGGACGACCCGGGCGAAACGAGAATGATAGAGGAATCCGATAGTGAGCGTTAAATTCTCAAGGCTGGGCCCCAGGACAGCAACCAACATCAGGGCCAAGAGAAGTATGGGAAAGGCAAAGAGAATATCTAACAAGCGCATGATAATGTTGTCCAGAAGGCCTCCATAATACCCTGAGACGAGGCCAATCATGACCCCGAAAACAATGGCTATGGCTATCGCACCAAAGGAGACCCCCATTGATATTCTTGTTCCGTATATCAACCTGCTCAATTGATCCCTTCCAAAGCGATCAGTTCCCAGCCAGTATTTTCCGCAGGGCGCGCTCAGAGAATCCTTTGGATTCATCGCAAGGGGGCTATAGGGAGCAATAACATGACTGAAAAGGGAGACCAGGATCAGGACTATCACCATGACGGAGCCGATGATGCCCAGTTTGTGTCTCTTAAAGCCCCTCCATGCCAATTTGGAAGGAGATAATATCTCGCCGTTCCCTCTGTTTTCACCCATGTTGTCTTGCCCTTCCGTCCCTAATAGGTAATTCTTGGGTCCAAGAAAGCGTAGAGAATGTCAACGATCAGGTTGATCACCACAAAAACCCATGCGATAAAGAGAATGGCTCCAGTAACGATCATAAAGTCCCGCTGCTCAATGGCGAGCAAAATCAATCTCCCAACTCCGGGCAGAACGAATACCTCTTCAGTGAGAACCAGTCCACCGATAAGTACCCCAACCTCGATTCCCAAGACGGTTATAACCGGGATCAAAGAATTCTTCAGCACGTGAATGAAGAGGACAACTCTTTCCGTCATCCCTTTTGCTCTTGCCGTTCTGACATAATCCTGTCTTAAAGTATCCAGGACAGAGGATCGTGTCATCCTTACGATATATGAAAGGGTTGTCAAGCCTAAGACAAAACCAGGAATAATCATGCATTTGATGTTCCCCCATGGGTTCTCAGAAAAAGGGACATATTGCAGAACCGGTAACCATCGAAAGTAGAGGGATCCAACGAGGACGACAATGGTTGCCAGCCAGAAATTGGGAATTGAATATCCCATGATGGTTGTCACCCTCACAATACCGTCAAGAAATGAAAACTGCTTGTAGGCTGAAAGCATCCCCAACGGGATTCCAATGAGAATGACGAACCCGATGGCAATGACCATCAATTCGATATTTACCGGCAGCCGCTCAAGGATTTGGCTCATTACCGGCTTACCAGACGTAAATGATTTGCCGAGATCACCCTGTATTGCATCCCGCAGCCAGTACAGGTATTGGACGTAGACGGGTTTATCGAGATTCAGATCTTTCCTCAGCTCCATCAAAGCTTTTGGATCCCCGGCTACTTCGTCTCCCATCATGATGTCCACCACATCCCCAGGAACGAGATGAAAGGTAGCAAATACAAGAATGGAAACCCCCAGCAAAATGGGGATCATACTTAATATACGGATGAAGATATAACGAAGCATTGATTTCTTTGTCTCCTCTAAAAAAGTCAACCCTTCGGCTCCCCAGCATAAAGGCTGGGGCTTGCCTTCGACCCGAGACTTCGGCGTGAGCTCAGTCGAACGCTCAGGCCGAGGGGCTCAGGGTTGACCCTGAGCGGCCCTTTTCTACCCCGTTTTAAAGGCGGAGCTTGGCACCGCCGAACGGGTCAAAATAAGTGCCCCGTCAAAATCGTCGTGATAAGTGGTTGAGATGGGGCACTTATTTCAATTTGTCATTCTCCTATCCAAGCCTCCTTCAAGAATAAACGGGAATTGTTTGATAGGAAATGATAGCCCTTAACCCTCTTGTTTACTACTTCGAAACGGGGAGTCATGGCATACGGCCAGATGCAGGGGACGATCTCTGCCTGGTATCGTTGAAGTTCGTGCCACAATTTGATGCGTTTCTGGAAATTGGCCTCCGTATGTTGGGCGTCAAAAAGCCTGTCAAGCTTTTCATCTTTAAATCCAAAGAAATTTTCACTCCCTTTGCTATGAAAGTAGGCATAGCAGTAGCCTTCTGGATCAGGATACCAGATTCCTGCAAAGATCATCGAAGTGAAATCTCCCGATCGCCAAGTTTTTAGGGTTATTCCCCAGTCCTTTTGAACGATGTTCATTTTAATCCCAACTTTTGCCAACTGTCTCTGCATGACTTCAGCACAGGGAATATAATCAGGGCTGTGGGGCGAGGTGATGCAGGTGAATTCGAAACCATCGGGATACCCTGCCTCTTTCAGCAGTTTTTTGGAGAGAGCAAGATCCTGTTTGTAAAATGGAAATTTAGCCACTTCCTCTAAGGGCAGCACATAGGGAGCACAGCCCGGCGGAATACAGGCGGATAACGTTCCCCTACCCATCAGTACCGTGTTGATGATTTCCTGTCGATCCAATGCGGAAGCCACGGCCTGTCTCACTTTGACGTTGTCAAATGGGGGTCGATCGAGTCTCATCCAGACTCTGTTTTGTCTTACAGGAGGACCCATCAATATCCTCAAGCTTTTCTCCTTGGCCAGTAAGTCCGCAAGCTCAGCTTCCTTGACCCAACCAATGTCAACCGTGCCTTTTCTAAGGGCAGCCACACGGGAGGTTTCGTCTTTGATCACGATAAAATCGAATCCGTCGATATAGGGCTTGCCCTTTTCCCAGTAGTCGTCGAAACGCTCATAGACCCCCTTGACTCCGTGCTCATATTTTTTCAGTTTAAAAGGCCCGGTCCCGATTGGAGCGGTTTGGAGGGTTCCATGTTTTTGGACAGCAGCCTTAGAAACAATGGCTGCATACCAGGAAGTTCCAATCGTGTTCAAAAATGGCGGGTTGGGTTCGGACATGACGATCTTGACCGTGTATTTGTCAGGGGTTTCTATTTTTTTTATCGATTTGAAGAATAGACCCCTTGGGGCCTTTGTATTGGGATCGAGGAGCCTTTCAAATGTGAACTTCACGTCCTCAGCCGTGAAATCACTCCCATCGTGAAACTTCACCCCTTTTCGCAGATGAAAAATGTAGGTGAGGTCATCTGGTTGCTCCCAGGAAGTCGCCAGACACGATTCCAGTTCCATTTTTTCATTGTATCGGATCAAGGTTTCATATACGTGCTCGAAAAAGGTATAAGAAGCAAAGGCTAAGATCAGATGGGGATCCAGGCCAACTGCGGTCGAATCGGTGCCGACATTCAACCATCCACCCCGCTGTGGCTTCTCAGCCGCATGAAGTGAACCAAAATTAGGAATGACAAGCCACGAGAGAAATGCCAAAATGGCAAATATAAGAAAATATCTTCTTGGGTAATTCCTCATCTTCATCTACCCCCTTTCTTTAGGTTCACCTTCTTTTTCGTTGATGTACCGAAGCGTTAGACCAATCCTGCCTTAAAATCTCACCTCCTCTCTCCTTATCGCGGTATTCAAATCCCAGGGGCAAATCCATTGCTCTCTTCGTGGAGGCCATCCTACTTACACCAATCGTAGATGGCCAATGCCAGGACCTTGACCGATGGGACCATCGAATCAATGGGGATGAATTCATCTGGCTTGTGAACCTGATCCCCCCATCCTGGGCCAAACACGGTGGTTGGGATCTTCCCCTGATTGATCAGGTGCCTCATGTCGCAGGCAGCGGTTCCCCTGTATATTGGAGGTCTTTCCCCAATTACTCTCTCAGTCGCGGACAATAACGTCCGAATAATCGGCTCATTCTCCTCAATATCCGAGGGATCATCATGGTGCAGGAAAAACACTTCCGAGGGAACCTCAGAAAGCCATGGATCTTTCTTATTCACCTCGGAAATTGCGCTTCTGATATGTCCCATGACATCCGCTATCGATCCCACTTCAGAGCCGAAATAAGCACTTCCGTTCAAAATACATTC
>CAZFJD010000260.1:0-4681 GCA_964518775.1 uncultured Syntrophaceae bacterium | reverse complement strand
TTGACTTCACGGCAGCACTGAAAACATAAAATTTGGCCATGAACCCACCCAGCGGAGGGATGCCTGCCATGGAAAGCAGAAAGATCGTCATTGCGGCCGCAAGAAGCGGGTATTTGAATCCAATCCCTGCATAATCACTGATCAGGGTATTCTCTTCCCCTTTCTTTCCGAGGAGGATAACAACAGTGAAAGCACCAAGGTTCATGAAAGCATAGGCCATGAGGTAGAAGAGGATTCCAGAGGCTCCCAAGTCGTTTCCTGCGACGAAGGCTACAAGAATATACCCCGCATGGGCAATGCTCGAATAGGCTAACATCCTCTTGATATTGGTCTGCGAGATGGCAACGATATTTCCCACCGTCATGGTTGCCACCGCAATCAGCCACATGATCGAAGTCCAATCCGGCCGGAAGCTGGGCAAGGCAGAGAAAAAGACCCTGACCAAGGCTGAAAAACCTGCGGCCTTCACGCCCGTGGCCATAAAGGCAGTAATCGAAGTAGGAGCACCTTCATAAACATCGGGCGTCCACATATGGAAAGGAACCGAGGCAATCTTAAAGCCAAAGCCAACGGTCAAGAAGACAAGACTCATGAGAAGCATCGGGCTTCTCAAGAGATTCTTCGATGCAATATAAGAGGCCACATCTTTGAGATACAAGGAGCCTGTGGCACCGTAGATCAGAGCAATCCCATAAAGGAGGAATCCTGTGGCGAAGGCGCCCAAGAGGAAGTATTTCAGCGCGGCCTCAACGGATCTCCGATCCTCACGCATCATGCCGGCCAAGATGTAGATAGAGATGGACATCGTCTCAAGTCCGAGAAAGATGATGATCAGATGAGTCCCTGCAGCCATCAGCATCATCCCGAGAGTGGCGAAGAGGATGAGGGCATAATACTCGCCGAACCCGATCCCCTCCCTCTGGGCGTATCCCATCGAGATCAGGATGGTCAAGAAGGCGATGATCAGAAAGGTGATCTTGAAGAAAAGGGCATATCCATCCGAGATGAACATGCCTTCAAAACCTGATTTGACAGATCCGATCTGCGTCAGGCTAAAAACGCACGCAATCAGGACACCGATGAGGCTCAAAATCCCAAGGTAGTCTTTTCTCCCTTCTTTACGGAAGAAGACATCGACCAGAAGGACTAAGAACCCGAAGCCAGTGATAAGAATTTCTGGCAAAATGAGACACAGGTCAATCTCTGGTATTTTCATTAAGAATCCTCCAGATTGTTTAACAACAAATCCGAAATTCGAATATCGAAATCCGAAACAAATCCTAAATTCAAATTTTCAAAATTCTAAACTTATATTAGGTTTAGGTCATTTGAATTTGGAACATTCGTGCTTGTTTAGGATTTCGTGCTTCGTGCTTCGAATTTCTACTTTTTTATTTCGGCCATCAATTTCGGCGTTGAAAAGTCCACCTTCATCTCGACCTTGCCCTTAAAGTCTTTTAGGAAGTTCTCCACCGTAACATCCATCTTGCTGAAGAAAAGTTTGGGATAGATTCCCATGAGGAAGATCATGATCACCATGGGAATCAGGGTGATGATCTCTCGCGCGTTCAGATCCTGAAGTTTCTCATTCTCCGGCCGAGTGATCTTCCCAAACATCACCCGTTGGAACATCCACAGCATATAGGCAGCACCAAGGATGACGCCTGAGGCAGCCAACACACCATAGGCCACATTCGATTGAAAGGCTCCTAAGAGAATCAGAAACTCTCCCACAAACCCATTCGTTCCAGGTAATCCGATCGAGGAGAGCGTGACGATCATAAAGAAGGCGGCATAGATGGGCATCACCTTTGAGAGACCTCCAAAATCAGCGATCATCCGGGTATGTCGCCGCTCATAGATCATCCCGACAATCAAAAAAAGGGAGCCCGTGCTGATCCCGTGGTTGAGCATCTGATAGATCGAGCCCTGGACGCCCTGCATGTTGAGCGCGAACATCCCGAGCATCACATATCCAAGGTGGCTGACGCTCGAGAAGGCGACCAATCGTTTGAGATCTGGCTGCATCATGGAGACTAAGGCCCCATAGATGATTCCAATGATCGCCAACGCAGAGACCAAAGGCAGAAGATCGAAGGCTGCCTTCGGAAAGAGTGGCATGGCAAACCGGATGAATCCATACGTTCCCATCTTGAGCAAGACGCCAGCCAGAATGACACTTCCGGCGGTCGGTGCTTCGGTGTGGGCATCGGGCAACCAAGTGTGGAAGGGAAACATGGGAACCTTGATCGCAAATGCCAACGCAAAGGCTCCAAAGAGCCAGTATTGGGTCTGGACTGGAATTCCCAGCTTGTAGAGTTCAAGGACATCGAAAGTGGCCTTTCCCGTCGCCTTCAGATTGATGAAGTAAAGGACCAAGATTGCAACCAGCATCAGAACACTTCCTGCCATGGTGAAGAGGAAGAATTTGATCGCTGCATAGATCCGCCTCTTGGGGTCACCCCAGACACCGATGAGGAGGTACATCGGAATCAGCATCACCTCCCAGAAGACATAGAAGAGGATCAGATCCAGAGCGACCAGTGCACCCACCATCCCTGTCTCAAGGAAAAGGAACGAAATCATATATTCTTTTACCCTGAAGGTGATCGCCCTCCAGGAACAGAGAATGCAGAGAACGGTCAAAAAGGTCGTCAATAGAACGAGGAAGAGACTGATCCCGTCGATGCCCAGCTTATAGCTAACTCCGTACGACTGGATCCACCACCAATCCTCGACGAATTGCATGGCCGCTGTCGTACTATCGAAAGAAAAGAAAAGGGGCAAAGAGAAAATGAATTCGATGATCGAGAAGATCAGGGTGACGACCCGAAGGGCACCGAAGTTCTCTTTATTGATGAAGAGCAGAACAATGGCACCAACCAAAGGAAAGAAGATTAACAAGGATAGAATGGGGATGCCCAAGATAGTCATGAAACCGACTCCTTTTTGTTCAGGTTTGCTAAATCCGAAATACGAATATCGAAATCCGAAACAAATTCAAATATCGAATGATCAAAATTCAAAACAAGTTTAGAACATTTGAATTTAGGATTTTGAAAATTGTTTCGAATTGATCCCTTCGGGATGCTTCGCCCGGATTTCGTGCTTAGAATTTTCATATCTTTAATAGAAGAGGCCGCGGACAATATAATATCCTGCAATAATCACTCCGCCAATGATCATTGCAAACGCATAGTTCTGAACAAATCCGGTCTGTATCCTCCTGATCAAGCTCGAGAGCCAGCCGACGAGATAAGCAATACCATTCACCGTACCGTCGATCACAAAATCATCGAATCCTCTCCAGAGGCCGGTGCCCAATTGCTTGAGGGAGTCGATGAAGAGGACCTCGTAGAGTTCATCGATGTAATATTTGTTGAACACCAATTTGTACAATCCCTTCTGCTTCTCCGCTAACAGTTTCGGAAGGGCGGGATTCTTCACATAGAAGAGGTAAGCGATCCCAATCCCAATGAAGCCAATGACCACAGAAACCCCCATCATGAGAAGTTCCAGAGCCGCTGAATGGCCACCCGGCTCTCCACTCGATGCCCAGGCTTGACGGAGGAGCGTAATCCCAGCATGAGCCTTTCCTGGCTCCGGCCCTCCTCCCAATACGGGTGCAAGGAACTCATGGATATGATTGGCTCCGCCTAAGACATGAGGCACGCCCACATAACCGCCGATGATCGAAAGAAAGGCGAGGACCATCAAAGGAATTGTCATGATCTTTGGTGACTCATGAATATGGTGTGCCACATGTTCATCCACCCTGGACCCACCAAAAAAGGTCAGGAACAGAGCCCTGAACATATAGAAGGCAGTCATCCCAGCAGCCACGGCCGCCACCAGCCAGAGCAAGACATGGCCGTGGGAGCTGGAGAAGGCCTGCCAGAGGATCTCATCTTTGCTGAAGAATCCAGAGAGGCCAGGGATACCAGCAATCGCTAACGTGGCAATGAAAAAGGTCCAGAAGGTGATGGGGATCTTTTTCCGCAGACCTCCCATCTTTCTCATATCCAATTCTCCGCTCAGGGCGTGCATGACGCTCCCTGCACCAAGAAAGAGGAGCCCTTTAAAGAAGGCGTGGGTCATGAGGTGGAAGATGCCTGCACTGTAAGCTCCAACGCCCACGCCCAAAAACATGTAACCTAACTGACTGATCGTCGAATAGGCAAGGACTTTTTTGATGTCGTTCTGACAGAATCCAATAGACGCAGTATAGATGGCAGTGGCGACACCAACGATCGCAACGATGGCCATCGAAATGGGTGCCATGCTGTAGAGGACATTGCATCGGGCGACCATATATACCCCTGCCGTCACCATGGTGGCAGCATGGATCAAAGAGCTGACCGGCGTCGGACCTTCCATCGCATCGGGAAGCCAAACATATAAGGGAATTTGTGCCGATTTTCCACAAGCTCCGATGAAAAGAAGAATGGTGATCATCGTCACAGTGATCGTATCGAGCTTGCTCGCATTGGCAAAGACCTCGGTGAAGTCCAATGTCCATATCCCGTGTTTTCCCAAGCTGGTAAAGAGGAGAAACATCCCCAAAATGAATCCGAAGTCACCAACCCGGTTGACCACAAAGGCCTTCTTCCCTGCATTGGAGGCGGAATCCTTCTCAAACCAGAAACCGATCAAGAGATAGGAACAGAGGCCCACACCTTCC
>CAZFJD010000259.1:2833-4812 GCA_964518775.1 uncultured Syntrophaceae bacterium | reverse complement strand
TTTTAATCACCTTGAACATTCCTTCTGTATTTGCTAAACTCGTTCAACATGGCACGAGTTTTCTTAAAGAGAAGAGAGGCCGAAACAGACGTCCTGTGCATCGGTGGGGGGATCGCGGGTTTGATGGCTGCCATCAGGGCAGCGGAATGTGGCAGCAAGGTATTGGTTGTGGAGAAGGCCGATACCCTGTACAGCGGATCTGGCGGGATGGGGAATGATCACTTCATGTGCTACATCCCTGACGTTCACGGTCCGGATGTCGAACCCCTAATCGATGAATTCCAAAGAGGGCAGCAAGCCGGGCTGAGGGATCGCTCCTTTATTCGGACGTGGCTTGAATATTCCTATGAGATGGTGAGGCTCTGGGATAGCTGGGGAATCCCAATGAAGTATAAGGGGAGGTATGAATTTGCAGGCCATGCATTGCCCGGCCATATCCTGATGAACCTCCATTATGCTGGAGCAAATCAGAAGAAGGTTCTGACTCAAGAGGCTCTAAAAAGGGAAGTGACAATTCTCAATAGAGTGATGTGCTCCAACCTGCTCTATGTGAAAGGTAAGGTATGCGGAGCTATTGGGGTTAATACAAGGGAAGATGAGATCTTCTTCATCAAAGCAAAGAGCGTTGTCCTTGGAACAGGCTCAGTGATGAGGCTCTATCCAGCCTCAACACCGGCATGGATGTTCAACACTCGGCTTTCGCCGGTCTGCGTAGGAGACGGCCGGATCATGGCGTTTCGTGCTGGTGCGGAACTGGCAAGCATTGAGATCCCTCTCATCCGTTGTGGGCCAAAGTATTTTGCCAGGGCAGGTAAAGCGACCTGGGCTGGAGTCCTACGTGATCCTTCGGGCAAGCCAGTTGGACCGTTTGTGACAAAACCCAACAATAAGTACGGAGATCCTGTTGTCGATATCTACCAAGACATATTTATCGATTTTAAAAAGTCGGGCAGAGGGCCCATCTATATGGACTGCAATGGTTTGTCAGATAAGGAGTTCAAATACATGCTCCATTGGATGAAACACGAAGGGAATGTCCCCCTCCTGAACTATTTGGAGGAGGAGGGAATCGATATCGAGAAAGATGGCGTCGAGTTCTGGACATACGAGTATGAGCTATTTCCGAGAGGAGGAGTCTATTACAACGAAAGAGCAGAAACGTCGATCAGCGGATTATATGCCGCAGGTGATGAATTCTTTGGTGGGATATCTGGCGCAGCGGTATTCGGTTGGATTGCTGGAGAAAACGGTGCGACTCATGCGAGGAGCCACGATTTCTTGGAGTCAAGTTGCCTTGAAACCCAGAAAAAATGGGATGTGTCCCTATTTTCTGGGTTAAGGAATAGAGAAGCAGGACCGGACTGGAGGGAGACGAATATCGCTCTTCAGCAGATCATGTGGGATTATGCAGGCCTCGTTCGATCAGAAACTCTGCTTGAGGCAGGACGTCAGGCCTTGTCGAGACTGAAGGAGAAGGCCGAAAGGAGCATGGTAGCAAGAAATCCCCATGAGCTGATGCGGTCCATTGAAGTCCTCAATATGATCGAGATCGGAGAACTCATATTCCTGACGGCAAGGGAGAGGAAGGAGACGAGGGCCAAGCACATACGAGCCGATTATCCCTTTACCAATCCATTATTGGAGAAGTTGCTTGTAGTGAAGAAGGCGGAGAAGGGGCCTGTCCTCGAATGGAGGCCAGCAAGGAAGTAGAAGAGATGCCACCTGTCATCGTAAGTAAGAGATGTAAACATTGCGGTCAGTGTGTTGAGGCATGTCAGTGCGACGTCTTTTTTGGTTCGAAGAAGGCTAAAGTGCCGCAGATCACCTATCCAGATGAGTGTTGGCACTGTAATGCCTGTGTTGAGGTTTGCCCTACGAAGGGAGCGATCAGGTTAAGGATCCCCCTTCCAATGATGGTCCTCTACAGGAGACTTGTAAAAAAATCAAGTCTCTGATTACACGGATTAAAGATGATTACA
>CAZFJD010000259.1:0-2733 GCA_964518775.1 uncultured Syntrophaceae bacterium | reverse complement strand
GGAACGATGGACATGGTGAGGCGAATGATGGCGCGGGAAGGTGCAAAGAAGCCTGCCTTTGCCATTTTCGGAACTCCTGATGCCTGGAAGGCCTTTAAGGGCCTGGAAGTCTATGCTGGCAAACCTTTCACAGAGCTTCGGGCGATCGTCTTTGTGAATGCTTCGGATATGTATCTCGTCGTCCCTGCCAAATCTGCAATTAAATCCTTTACCGATGTGAAGGGGAAAAGGATCGGCATCGGCGGTCCCGGCAGCACTGTTGCTACGAGCGCTCTTCTCTTCCTCGAATATTCGGGCGTGACAAAGAATGATTTCAAACCCTACTACTATACGTATAGAGAGAGCGTTGAGGGAATCCAGGACGGAAGCCTTGACGGCGGTTTTGTCGGAGGAGGATATCCGATCGCCATCTACACCGAACTTGCTCTGAAACATGATGTCCGAATTGTGCCGATAGACGAAAAAGTCCTGGATAAGGTCCTTTCTGAACACCCATACTTTTACGGAACTGTGGTCAAGGCCAAATCTTATAGGGGATTGGAGCAAGATACGCTCATCTACGGGTTTACGACTGCCCTCTTCACTCATTCAAATGTGAGCACCGATTTCGTCTATAAACTCCTCAAGAATCTCTTCGACAATAAGGCGGATTACTACGCGGTTCATAAGTCAGCAAGAGATATGACTGCAGAGGATGCGATGAAAGGCGTTCCGGTCCCGTTTCATGCAGGGGCAGAGAAGTACCTTAAAGAGATCGGTGTGATGAAGAAGTGATTGGAGGATGTGCCACGTAATGAGGTCAGATCCGGAGATCTTGGCCACCCCTGAGAAGAGGGCAATGGGGTGGGCTACACGGCGCATCCTCATCTTTGTCATTGCCCTCGCCATGGCACTATTCCATATGTATACCGCTGGTGTGCGTCAGCTACCCGGCGTTCAGCAGCGGACGATTCACCTCTCCTTTGCTTTGGCCCTCATCTTTCTCCTCTTCCCTTTTAAGGCAAAGAGTGGCGAAGCCGGAGAAGGAAAGGTTGCCGAAGAAAACCGGCCAATCACATTCATTGATATCTGCCTTGTCGTATTTTCCTTTTTTATTGGAACTTACGTGTTCATAGACTATGAAAACATCAGCTTCCGCACAGGGATCCCAAACTTCCTCGATTCTTTTTGCAGTCTCCTTGCCATTCTCTTGGTGCTTGAAGCAACACGGCGGGTGATCGGATGGGCCATCGTGATCATCTGCTTCGTGGGATTTCTCTATTTAGCCTTTGGAACTCACCTCCCTATTTATCTCGCCCATACAGGCTTCACCTTTGAACAGGCGATCAACTTCATCTTCTTCAGCACTGACGGGATCCTTGGGCCTGCCCTTGCGGTCTCTGCTACGGTGATCGTCGTTTTCATCATCTTCGGTGCATTCTTAGAGGCTTCAGGGACAGGACCGCTCTTCATGGATACGGGGATGGCTCTGTTCGGGAGGTATAGGGGCGGCCCTGCAAAGGCAGCTGTCCTGGGAAGTTGCCTCTTCGGTATGATCACAGGCAGTCAAGTGGCCAATGTGGCAGCCGTAGGCGTTTTTACCATTCCCCTTATGAAGAGAGGGGGATATCGACCTGAGATGGCTGCAGCGATCGAGGCTGCTGGCTCGACAGGATCGATGATCATGCCTCCAGTCATGGGAGCAGCAGCTTTCATCATCCCAGAGATGATTGGCGGAACATACTTGGATGTCGTGAAGGCAGCAATTATACCTGCTCTTCTTTTTTATGCGACGTTATATATGGTGGTTGAACTCCAGGCGGTCAAGTTAGGACTGCGAGGATTCCCCCAGGCAGAACTTCCAAATCTGAAAACGATATTCCGAGAAAAAGGGCATATGCTCATTCCGATTGGGGTCCTCATCTATTTTCTTGCCGTTAAGATGAGCACTCCGCCCAGAGCGGCCTTTTGGGCAGCTGTGGCATGCATCCTGACAAGTCAGCTTCGTCGGGGGACGAGGATGGGGCTTCGGCAGATTGTCTCCGCACTTGAAAAAGGCTCAAAAGGAACGCTCATCGTGGCTGCCTGCTGTGCCTCTGCCGGTATCATCACAGGGACGATCAGCATGGCGGGACTGGGCGAGCGCTTTTCAGATATCCTCATCACCCTTGCAGGCGGAAGCGCCATTTTCCTTCTCATCCTGACGATGATCGCCTCGATCATCCTCGGCCTTCCTCTTCCGCCTGTAACGTGTTATCTCATCCTGGCGGTCTTGGCTGCACCTGCACTGATCAAAGCCGGTGTCCATCCGATGGCAGCCCACCTCTTTGTCTTCTTTTTTGGAACCCTTGGCAATATTAGCCCTCCTGTGGCTCCCACGTCTTTTGCGGCGGCGGGGTTAGCAGGTACAGACCCCGTAAAGACGACCAACCTTACCTTCTTAATCTCTCTACCGGTTTTTTTAGTCCCCTATCTCTTTGTCTATAGCAACGAGATCATGCTCATGGGAAAATTGGGAATGATTCTTCTCAGGGTGCTGACATCTTTTGTGGCAGTGAGTTGTATGGCCATTGCCTTTCAGGGGTATCTATTTCAAGGCCTGGGATGGTTTCAGCGCACAGGGTTCCTCATTGCAGGAATTTTGCTCATTTATCCTTATTGGGTCACGGATGTTATAGGATATCTCCTGCTCGGAATACTCATTTTGCTCCATGCCATGGCCACCCGAGGGAAGAGAGGGATTCCATCGGCTGG
>CAZFJD010000258.1:460-4834 GCA_964518775.1 uncultured Syntrophaceae bacterium | reverse complement strand
TGCGGCCTGTTTGACGTGTGTGAGGGTTTGTCCTTATAGTGTGCCGGTGATCAATCCGAAGGGGGAGGCGGAGATTGATTTGGCGAAGTGTAAGGGTTGTGGGAGTTGTGTGGCGGAGTGTCCGGCCAGGGCCATTGAGTTGATGCATTTCAGAGATCCTCAGCTTTGGGCCAAGTGTCAGGCCTTGGTTTACAGCATAGCGCAGAGTGCATAGTGAATAATCCCCCCCCTCGCCCCCCTTTAGTAAAGGGGGGGTTGGGGGGGATTTGACTTTTGAGTTTTGGATTTGAATTGACATTTGAGCTTTGGAATTTGACATTCTCAAGGAGCATAAAATCAATATCCCACAGTCTATTTTCCTGGGAGTGGTTCAGGGTCTGACAGAATTTCTGCCCATCAGCAGCTCCGGTCACCTCGTCTTCTTTCAATCCCTCTTCGGTTTGAAAGAGCCTCCGGTCTTCTTTGACATCATGCTTCATCTCGGGACTCTTCTTGCAGTGATCATCTATTTTCGCAGGGACATATGGAAGATCGTCCAGGGAATAGGATCAACCTTAAAGGGAAAACAGGAGGGCAGACAGGATGCAAAGCTCTTTCTCTGGATCGGGCTTGGAACGATCCCTACGGGTCTCATGGGTGTCCTCTTCAAGGATTGGCTTGAATCCCTCTTTTCAAAACCTAAATGGGTCGGGGGAATGCTAATCGTTACAGCCTTAGTGCTTTGGCTGACTCGTTATACAAAACAAGAAGGAAGGCTTTTAGAGAAGATGAAGTGGTTCGACGCCCTCCTCATCGGTATTGCTCAGGGAATAGCCATTATCCCTGGAATTTCTCGGTCAGGGGCAACCATTTCCACAGGGCTTTTTCTTGGTCTGGACCGAGAACTTTCTGGAAAGTTCTCTTTTCTCCTTTCCATCCCAGCGATCCTCGGTGCCGCTCTATTGGAATTTGAAAAGTTCAATTCCCTGCGAGGACCTTGGGAGGTCCTGATAGGTACAGCCATTGCTTTTGGGACGGGAATTTTATCCTTGACGTTTCTGATGAAAATCATTAAGATTGGGAAACTTTTAGACTTTTCCTATTACTGTTGCGGAGTGGGAATAGTAATGATTATATTAATATGAAAGAGCAAAAAGAACAGGAGGGATAAAAAATGAGAATTAGGGACGTGATGACAAAGAATCCGATTTCAGTAGATAGCGGAACATTAGTACTGGATGCCCAAAAGATCATGAGGGAAAATAACATCCGAAGGCTTCCTGTGGTCGACAAAGGTAAGTTGGTGGGGATTGTCACTCAGCACGATCTGCTCTTAGCCGCCCCGTCACCTGCCACATCATTGAGTATCCATGAATTGAACTATCTCCTTGCAAAAATGAAGGTGAAAGAGATCATGAAGAAAGATCCTGTCACCGTCTCCCCGGACACACCTTTTGAGGAAGCATTACGTATTGGACAGGAGAAGAAGGTGGGTTCATTCCCTGTGGTGGACAAGGGTAAACTGGTCGGTATCGCAACCGAATCTGACCTTGTGAGGTTTCTGACCCGTACCTTAGGCATTAGAGAGGAAGGATCAAGGATCACGATTGAAGGATTGGGGGAAAGTTTGGGCGATCTCGAGAAGATTATCTCAATCGTCAATCAACATAACACGATCATTTTAAGTATGATCTCTTTGTCCAGAAAGCAAGATTGGATGATCGTACTTCGATTGAAGACGAATGATCCTAACCCAATCGTAAAAGATTTCAAGAAGGCGGGCTTTAATGTGACCCATGCAGCTTGGTTCCGCTGCGAAACAGGAAGTGCGGGTGCCTGAGCGATTTGAACGACTGAGCCTGCCGTGAAGTAGGGACAACGAAAAACATAACAGCGGGGCAATCGCTTTATTCCTCATTCTTAAAGAAGGAATATACGGCAAGGGCCAGTTTTTGATTCATTTTGGGCGCTTTCGTCAGCATCTCGAGGTCGGCCTCTTTAATTTTTTCCACACTGCCAAAATATTTTAAAAGTCCTTTCTGCCTCATCTCTCCAATACCTGGAATCTCCCCCAGGACTGATTTTATCGTCTCCCTTTTCCTCAGTTTCTTATGGTAAGTGATGGCAAAACGGTGGGCTTCATCGCGGATTCGATCGAGGAAATGAAGAAGGGATGAACGTCTCCCCAAAGTGAGAGGTTCCTTGTACTGAGGGTGAAAAATCTTTTCTTCCGTTTTCAGTGGTCCGGAAGGACGAGGCCCTTTGATAGCCCTCTTTTTAGCGAGGCTAATCAGATCGACCTCCTTGATCTGCAACTCTTTAAATACCTCCTGGGTCACATTCAGTTGCCCCTTCCCTCCGTCTAATAAAACCAAATCAGGAAGATCATTCTCTTGAACAGCCTTACTGTAACGTCGCAGGAGAACTTCATACATCATGCCATAGTCGTCCGCACCCTCGACCGTCTTGATCTTGAAATGGCGGTATCGATCCTTTGCAGGCTTCCCATTTTCAAAAAGGACCATGGATCCCACGGCGTACCCCCCTTGGAGATTTGAGATATCGAAGGCCTCAATCCTTCTTGGGATTCTCGTCAGGTGAAGATTCTCCCTCAAGACTTCAAGAAGTTTCTCTCGATCCTTTTCGATCTCAGTCTCTGCGAGAAGAAACTTCTCTGCATTTTCACAGGCCATTCGGAGAAGGTCCTTCTTACCTCCTCTTACAGGAATGAGGAGCCGAACTTTTCTCCCTTTGAGCTCTGTGAGCCACTGTTCGAGAAGAGCTTGTTCAGGAATCGCTTTTGGAATCAAGACCTGATCCGGGATGAATTTCCCTTCACGATAGTATTGACGGAGAAAGGAGGAAAGCACCTCCTCATCTGGAATTCCAGAAGAGGGAAACGTAAAGCCCTTCCCGCCTAAGAGTCTCCCACCCCTCACAAAAAGGGGATGGATGACGATCGCATGGTCTTGAACGTAGAACCCGATGACATCCTGATCAGAAAAGTCTCTGGAGATGATCTTCTGTTTCTCGATCACCCTTTCGATATGCTGGATCTGGTCTCGAATCTTGGCAGCCGCTTCAAAATGAAGTTGCTCCGATTCCTCTTCCATCCTCGTCTTCAGCCTTTCAACCAAATCTTCATTCTTTGCCTCAAGAAACATCCTCACCTGTTGGACGACCTCTCGATACTGGGCCTTCTCAACTTTCCCACAACAAGGCCCAAGGCATCGGCCCATCTCATAGTTGATACATGGCCGGAGGCGATGGGTAAATTTTGTATCGAGGCAGGTCCGGATGGGGAAGAGTCTTCGGATCAGTTTTAAGGTTTCTTTAAGAGAGGTAGCAGATGGATAAGGACCGAAATAGAGGGATTCGTCCTTCTTGATTCGCCTCACAATGCTGAGCGTTGGAAATTCATCCTCCACGGAAAGTTTGAGGCAGGGATAATTCTTATCATCCCTCAATTTTACATTGTAACGAGGACGGTGCTCCTTGATCAGGTTATTTTCGAGAATGAGGGCCTCTTTCTCTGTATCGGTGACGATGGTGTCAATGCCCGCCACCTTTTCGATCATCGTTAAGGTCTTCACATCCCTTTCGGTCGGCCTCTGAAAATAGGAGCTCACACGGTGTTTGATGCTTCCGGCCTTGCCAACGTAAAGGACCGCGCCCTTTTTATCTTTAAAAAGATAAACACCCGGGTTGGTAGGCAGATGGTCTATTCTTTGATCTAACAGATTCGTTTTTAACTCATTGGCCATGGCGGACTTCGTCACTTGGGTTAGGGTTAGGAAGCCCGTTTGGTTTAGAGTAGAAGAGTGAAGACCAAGATCCAAACACCAATAACATAACCTTCCACCAAAACTGGCGTCTTAGCCCTAGCCACTGAACCAAACACTTCTTTCCTCTAAATAATTATCTCAGATTATGCAAGAAATGCAACCACCCCCACCCTTCCCTCTCCCCTCTGGGGGGAGGATGTGGGTAGGGGGACTTCACCTTAGGCGAGATCCTCCAACTCAGTCAGAAGGACCAGTTTGATCAGTAGAATGAGCCTGTTATGATATTTTGATCAATTTTTGTGCAGCAATTAAGGTTAAGAATCGTTGAGAAATCGCCAAGGCAAGGGATCTTGATTCATCCAGCACCTTTCCCGAATACCCTTGAGCTCGCAGAGTCGGGGCTCCGGCTTGCTGTAGGGATGAATCCAGCACTTTATTTAAGGTGCGGGATGAAGGGTTTTTAAAAAAATCCTTTCTGCGAGGTCGAATACTCCGCTGAAAAGTGCTGGATTGATTCACCTGATCTGTAAAAGCCTTAATTTAGCTCGGCAGACATGGTCAGGTTGCCACCGACTGGCGACTTCACCTACAAGTCTTTAGTCCAAGTTAA
>CAZFJD010000258.1:0-450 GCA_964518775.1 uncultured Syntrophaceae bacterium | reverse complement strand
GAAGGGACCAAGACAGGGAGATCTTGGTTTATCCAGCACCTTTGACCAATACTTCGCTAAAAGGTACTGGATTTATTCACCTGATCTGTAAACCCCGCCCCCCATGTTAAAACACAGGGGTTTCTTTGAGGTAGACCCCGCACCCTATCAAAGGTGCGGGGTAGATATTTTGATGCCCCCTGCATCCTTGCTCTGCCTGCCCCGCTTTGCGGAGCGAGGCCGGGGAAGAACAGGGTTTTAAAGAGTGCAGGGTAAAAGCCGAAAATTGGTCTGAGAGGCATCATCAGATTGCTGCCGACTTCACCTACAAGTCTTTAGTCCAAGTTAATTTCCTAAGTTGAAGATTACGGATTGAAAGCGAGCATAAAGAAGGGTTCCAAAAATAAAGGCAGAGCCATTTCTGACGAGCCGATAGCTTAACGTGTTGAAAACTTCTTAACATTTGTCCCC
>CAZFJD010000257.1:0-4834 GCA_964518775.1 uncultured Syntrophaceae bacterium | reverse complement strand
GAAATATGCCTTCAAAAGTCATCTTTCCCTCAAAGACGACCTCCTTCCCGAAATAACCGCTGATCTCCTCTGAGGTCGTCGAGGGTTTGGAACCACCTTTTGTGAATAGAGACTTTCCTCCTGACATGGGTTACTCCTTTCTAAATAAGAAAGTTCAAAGTTCTAAGTTCAAATGAAATCCAAATGATTAAATGTCAAATATAAAGAAGACAAATTTTTAACATTTGGCATTTGACATTGATTTGAAATTTGCCTGCCCGCCACAGGCAGGGATTTTGAAATTTGAAATTGATGGCCCCGTGCTATTTTCCTAAGATGGCCTCTACAATCCTTTCCAGATCTTCATGGGAATAGTATTCGATCTCTATCTTCCCCCTTTTTCCATTTTGTGTGACCCGAACTTTCGTCCCCAGGTATCGCCTCAGGGAATCCTGGAGGCTACTGAGCTGACTTTCTAACTCTCCCTTTCTCACCCCCGGAGCCGTCTTTCTTTTAGGTTTCTCTGACCATCGCTTTGCCATCGCCTCGGCCTCTCTTACGGAAAGACCTTTCTTAATGATCAGGTTGCAGAGTTCTTTCTGTTTCTCTTTCGTTTCGAGGCTGAGAATGGCTCTTGCATGTCCGGAGGTTATCCGATTCTGGAGGATTTGACTCCTTACCTCTGGAGGGAGCTTCAAGAGGCGGATCGTATTGGTGATGGTGGTTCGATCCTTTCCGATCCGTGTGCTCAGGTCTGCTTGGCTGATGTTGAACTCCTCAGTAAGGTGTTTAAAGGCCTCAGCCTCCTCAATCGGATTAAGGTCCTCTCTTTGCAGGTTTTCAACGAGCGAGATCTCCAGGGCATCGGATCCTTCAACCTCCTTCACCAATACAGGAACTTCCTTCAGCCCAGCTTTTTGAGCTGCCCGCCAGCGACGTTCTCCAACGATCAGTTCATAACCCTGATCCAGCCTTCTTACGATCAGCGGTTCTAAAATTCCTCTCTCTTTGATGGATTCTGCCAATTCCTTCAGTTTCGATTCATCAAAATGTTTTCGAGGCTGGGTTCGGCTGGGGATGATCTCTTCAATTCCGCAATAGAGGAGTGTCTTGGATTCCAATGGTCCAAATTCGGGAAGGAGTGCTCCAAGCCCTTTACCTAAAGCGATTCTCTTAGTCGGCATCGATCTTTCCGTTGGCCATGATCTCTTTGGCCAGGTTTAAATAGCTTTCTGCTCCCTTTGAACGAACATCGTACAAGAGGACAGGCTTCCCGTAGCTGGGGGCCTCACTGATTCGAACATTCCTTGGGATAATCGTCTTAAACACCTTATCCTTGAAGTGGCGTTTCACTTCATGGGCGACCTGGTGGGAGAGATTGTTTCGGCTATCGAACATGGTGAGGAGAATTCCTTCGATCTCCAATTTTGGATTGAAAGACTGTTTGATCAATCGGATCGTCTTGAGGAGCTGGCCGAGACCTTCCATGGCATAATATTCGCACTGAAGAGGGATAATCACAGAGTGGGCCGCTATCAATGAATTGATCGTCAACAAACCGAGGGAAGGAGGGCAATCGATAAGAACATAGTCATACTCGGTCTCCACCTCTTTGATCAGGCGATCCAACTTCCTCTCCCGATCTTTTTCCTGGATCAGTTCCACCTCTGCGCCGATGAGATCAGTGTTAGAAATGACGACATCCAGGTAAGAGAGGGAGGTCTTCTGGATCATCTCCTTTAGTCCTGAACCCCTTAGCAGGGCTTGATAGATGGTTCCATCAACGCTGTCCTTACTTAACCCCACACCGCTCGTGGAGTTTCCCTGGGGATCGATGTCAATGAGCAGAACCTTCCTCTCTGCCACAGCAATGGAGGCAGCGAGATTGACTGCTGTCGTGGTCTTTCCTACTCCTCCCTTTTGGTTGGCAATACAGATCACTCTTGCCACAACCAAGACCCTAAAGATAGATGGAATATTGGGGTAATGGAATTATGGGTACGATGTCATAATCTCACATCATTCCAATATTCCATTATTCCAGTTACCCAACAATAAGCAAAGCTACATTTTTATACCATAAACTCACACCTTTTCAAAGAGGAGAATTGTTCTTTTGAGAGAACTGAAGGGCAGGGAAAAAGAGACCGTTTTTTGTAACCTGTACCGGGGTTCTTCTATCTTGGATTGAGATTGGATCCCTTCACTTTCCAGTTGGCCTTTCATCGCCAATGCAATCCCCGCGCTTTTCAAGAAAGGGAAACTTAGGATCAGAAAGCTCTGGAGGTCGGAAAAGCCCCTTGAGATGACCAGGTCGAACCGTCCCTTCATGGTCTGGATGACCTCTTTATCTTGGATGCGTCCATGAATTGTCTCGATCCCTTTTAAGCCCAGCGTTCGGATGATATGCCTCTGGAAATCGACTTTTTTGCGAACGGAGTCGATCAAGGTTGTTTCCAAAGAGGGCTTTACCATTTTTAAGGGGATGCCAGGAAAGCCCGCGCCTGAACCAATGTCTAAGAGGGAGGAGGTTTTGGAGAGGTAAGGATGGGCGGAGAGGGAATCGAGAAAATGTTTGAGAATGATCTCCCTCTCCGTTCGAATGGCAGTGAGATTCATCCTTTCGTTCCATTTGATGAGTTCCCTGAGGTAATGATCGAAAGCCTCCACTATCTTTTCATCCAAAAGGATTCCAAAGGTCTTTGCCCCTTCTATAAGGAGACTCCTATTTTCAGCCTCCATGCTTGAGACTCATATCATAAAACGCCGTTTTTTGAAAGCAGGGTTCAGTCCTGCTTGACCTGCCTACCGCAGGCAGTAGGCAGGGGTTCAGGTAGGTCGGAGGCCAAGTTTCCGTTAAAAAAATTTACAAATCAAATAGATTTGATAGAATGTCAAAGGAGAAAGTAAAAGGAGGTTATCGATGATGTCGAAGTCCGGAAAAACAGCACTGGTGATTTCAGGGGGTGGTGCCAAGGGAGCCTTTGCAGTGGGTGTGCTGAAATATATCTTTTCAGTCTACCGGAATACAGGTTGGTTTGCCATTACAGGCGGTACTTCGACTGGTGCTTTGATTTCTCCCATGGCCGCTCTCATGGCTGCGTCAGATCCACTCGGGTCTCAGGCCTTAGAGACGCTCCTGGAGATATATACGAGTGTGGATACCCCTGATATCTTAAAAAGAAAGAATATCATTAAACTGGTTCAACTCCCTGACTCTTTATATAAATCCGATCCTTTGAATAAATTGCTCCATGGCCATTTTCGTCAGGAATGGTTTAAGTGGTTGCAGAATCGTAAGTCCCCCAAATGCTATGTGGTCTACACCAACTACAAGACCGGGCAGAAGGTGATCGCTTCGCCTAAAGATAGGGGCATGAAGCGGGAACGATTCATCCAAGCCATGTTGGCCTCTGCGAGCGTACCTGTGATCATGGAGGCGACCGTCATCGATGGAGACGTTTGCTATGATGGTGGTGTTCGTGATCTCCTTCCATTTGGTGAGGCCATCGATCTGGGTGCTGAAACGATTGTTCCCATTTTTCTTGACCCAGAGAAATTTCCTGAGAGCCGAAGTCGACTGAAAAGGATGGACAAAGTTCTGCTTAGGACCCTGGACATTATGAAGGATGAGACCTTGAGAAACGATTATGAGACGGCTCAGTTGATCAACTTCGGTGTCAAGGCGAAGGAGGAGATCCTTCAGATATTTGCCAACGATCCGGCTGCCCTGGAGAAAGTTCAAAAAATATTCGATAAGAGAGAGTTCGGCGCACTATTTGGACCTAAGAAACGGTTGATCAAGATTATCACAGGATTGAGACCTGATGGGCCTTTAACGGAGGACTCTCTCACGTTTGACCATACTGAGATGAGCCGCTGGGTAGAGTGGGGCGAACAAAAGGCCAAGAAAATTCTCAAGCAAAGTCCGTTTCTTTGATCCATTCTGGTATCCATGAATAACCCAAAACAGGAGGAGAAAAATGAAGGTCTTAGGAGTCTTAGGAAGTCCGCGGGTAGGAGGGAATAGCGACATTCTTTTGGAACAGGCGCTGAAAGGAGCCAGGGAGGCAGGGGCAGAGGTGGAGAAGATCATTCTGTCTCAGAAGAAGATTTCCGGATGTTTTGACTGTGGGAAGTGTAATGAGGCAGGCGTCTGTGCCATCAAAGACGACATGCCGGAGATCCATAAGAAGATCCTCGAGGCGGACGCCATCATCCACAGCGTTCCTGTCTACTTCTGGTCCATGACCAGCCAGATGAAGGCCTATCTGGATCGTTGGTGCGCCTTCTTCGATGCCAAATGGAGATGGCACAAAGCTTTTTATCCTAAAATGAAGGGGAAAAGAATAGGAGTGATTACAGTGTGTGGAGACCCGGATGTCTCCACGGCTGATCCCATTGTCCTCAGCTTTAAGACGACCAGCCAGTCGTTCGGGCTCAAATGGTTGGGTGCGGTTCAGGCCTCTGCTTCGGCAAAGGGGGAGATTGATAAGAACGAGGCAGCCAAGAAGAAGGCCTACGACCTCGGCAAAAAAGGAGCAACGAGTTAGAATTATGATGCGAGAAACAGGCAAATAGACGCCTCAATAGGATGAAGAGAGATTGGTATACCTCATTCAGCGGCACACAAAATGCTGCATAGCAGGCGCACCATTCTTTTTGACCTCCAATGGTCTTTCTGTTAAAATGCCCACAATTTAATTTTCTTCTGATTTAGATCACCGTCACCCCCACCCTCTCCCCTGCCTACCGCAGGCATGAAGGGAGAGGGAGAAGGGGTTTTGTTATGACCAAGGTGAAAACGCATTTTGTGTGTCAATCCTGTGGATACCAAGCTCCGAAATGGTTGGGG
>CAZFJD010000256.1:0-4851 GCA_964518775.1 uncultured Syntrophaceae bacterium | reverse complement strand
TCGAGGGCATGAAGCTACTGGCTCAGACAGAGGGGATCTTTACAGAGACAGCCGGAGGGGTGACGGTTGGGGTGACGAAGAAGTTGATCGAGCAGGGTGTGATTCCAAAGGACGAGTCCATTCTCATCTCAATCACAGGGAATGGCCTGAAGACACAAGAAGCCATACAGGACCGCGTTGGCCCTCCCCTGATCATTGAGGCAAACCTCTCAGAGTTTCAAAAACTATTTAAAGAAAAGATGAAAGAACCCGAGCTTAAGGTTCGGGCAGCAAGTATGACGATTTCATAGGAGGGAAAGATGGAGGTTCATGTCAGAATACCAACCCCATTGAAGAAGTTAACAGGGGAACAAGATGTGATCAAGGCAAATGGAAAAACGGTTGGAGAAGTGATTCAATGGCTTACTGAAACTTACCCGAGCCTCAAGGAGAGGCTTCGGGATGAGCATGGTGAGGTTAGACGTTTTATCAACATTTATGTCAATAACGAGGATATCCGATTCATCCAGAACATGGAGACTCCCCTGAAGGATGGTGATCAACTTTCCATTATCCCTGCCATCGCTGGGGGGTCTTTCTTAAAGCGAAGGGTCACGCTTACCTTTCCACCGGAGCTCATTAAAGAGCCGGTCATTTACAACATTGGTCATCGGTTTAAGGTCGTCACGAATATTCGGAGCGCGAATGTCTCAGAAAATGTGGGTTGTGTGACCTTGGAGATGGATGGAGAGGAGGAGGAATATTCGAAGGCTCTCGATTACTTGAAAGGAATTGGGGTAGGGGTTGAGCCCGTGGAGAGGAATATCATTGAGTAGCCCGTATGGTCCTGCATCACAGAGAAGAGGCCAAGGCATGCGGATGGTTAAGAGAATTTGGGTTTTCATCTTATTGGTGGTCCTAAGCCTCGCCCTCCTGAATGCAGGCGAACAGGCATATGGCGTGCCGAATGGCGGATATGCCCATCCAGAGATTCTTATTCAGCCTGAGGAATTGAAGGCACTGATCGAAAAGAAGACCTCCAAGATGCGGATCATTGATGTGCGAGAGAGTGCCCAGTATCTTGCCGGCCACATCCCGGGAGCGGTGCAGTTATGGCGGCCGGACGTTGAGGATAAGAGACATCCTTTACCAGGAATGATGGCACCCCAGGCCCAGATCGAAGAACTCTTGGGGAGGTTAGGAGTCGATCGTGAGGATAACATCATCATCTATTCAGACCTATACGATCACGCCCGGCTTTGGTGGATTCTGGCCTATTACGGTTTCCCACTGCACCAAATGAAGCTCGTGGATGGTGGCATTGATGGTTGGAAGGCTAAGAACTATCCTCTTGAGACGACCCCTCCCATTGTGAAAAAGACCAGGTTCGAATTGAGCGAGAAGGCTAAGAGGATAACGGCCTTGCTTTGCACCCTGGCAGATGTGAAATCGGCCTTGAAGGAATCGAAGAAAGTAGTTCTGGATGTGCGTTCTAAAAAGGAGTTTTCAGGTGAAGAAGCTAAGAAAGGAGCCATTAAAGGGGGTCGAATTCCTGGAGTGACCTGGATCGAGTGGAAAGAGACGACAGTGGAGGAGGGACCATATAAAGGTTACTGGAAGTCGGCTCAAGAGATCAGAAAAGTCTTCTCTGCTAAAGGGGTCACACCTGACAAGGATGTCTATATCTACTGACATTCTGGAGTCCGTTCGGCTCACAGTTTGGTGAGCCTCTATTTAGCTGGTTATCCTTTGGAGAGATTACATAACTACGATGGTTCCTGGATCGAATGGAGCCAAACCCAGGAACCGTTTGAGACAGGTTGGCCGACGGATATGAAGTGAAGAGGGGAGATTGAGATGAGTCAAACATTGAAAAATGTTTTTTGGGAGGCTGTCCACAAGACGATCAAAGGATACTATAAAGGAGCAAAGAAGGGCGTTTCTGAGATCTCAGTGGAAGAAACTCACCGCCTTCTTCAAAAAGGGGAAAGGTTCACTCTACTTGACATTCGAGAGAAGGGAGAAATTGCCCTGGGTTATATCAAGGGGGCTATCTTTATTCCAAGGGCTCTCTTGCAAGAGAATGCCGAGGCCCTTCTCCCTGAGAAGGATGTTCCTGTGGTGGTCTATTGTGCTGCTGGAGTGCGTTCCCTCCTTGCTGCGAAGACTCTGAAGGAGATGGGGTATACCCAAGTCTACTCCATGGCCAAAGGAATCGATGGATGGAGAGCTCGGAACTATGAGATAGCAACCGATTCTGAACTGACTCCAGATCAACTCACACGATACAGTCGGCATCTTTTACTTAAAGAGGTTGGACTGGAGGGACAGTCTCAACTCTTGAAGGCCAAAGTCCTCTTGGTGGGTGCAGGAGGCCTGGGCTCTCCTGCTGGCTTCTACCTCGCTGCTGCTGGTGTGGGGACATTGGGGATTATAGACTCTGACAAAGTAGATTTGTCCAATCTCCAACGGCAAATATTGCACAGTACCTATGATGTGGGAAGGCCAAAGACGGAGTCGGCCAAAGATGCTATCAGCCTAATCAATCCTGATGTCAAGGTCGTGACCTATCAGGAAAGGTTGACGCCGCAAAATGCGATGGAGATCTTTCAAGGCTATGACATCGTCTTAGATGGGTCGGATAACTTTCCGACAAAGTATTTGGTCAACGATGCCTGCTACTTCACAGGAAAGCCCAATGTCTACGGGGGCGTTTTCCAGTTTGAAGGACAGGTGAGCGTCTTCTTCCCCAAAGAGGGAGGGCCATGTCTGCGTTGCCTCTTTCCTGAACCTCCGCCTCCGGGCCTCGTCCCCAGCTGAGACGAAGCGGGTGTCCTGGGAGTTGTGCCCGGGCAAATTGGATTGCTTCAGGCGACAGAGGTCATCAAACTGATTCTAAGGAAGGGGAAGCCATTGATCGGTCACTTTTTGGTCTATCACTCCCTGGAGTCGGATTTCAGGGTATTTCCAGTCAGGAAAAATCCTGCATGTCCCCTCTGTAATGAGAAACCTAAGATAAGGGATTTGGTCGATTATCACGTTGAATGCAGTTTGGAGCCCAGGACATCCCCAGCCGTTTGACACGGAAGAGGGAGATATGAACATTAGACTCAAATTGGTCGGTATTCAAGAGATGGAGCAATTGATAGGCGGCAGAGAAATTGTGCTTCAAATGGAAGGCAGTACCTTCGGAGACCTTCTCAGCCATTTGGAAGAGACCTATGGGCGACCCCTCATGAAGTGTCTCCACTGCCAGATACTCAGAAACGGAAAGGAATGGATACGCAGAGATAACTTGACTTATCCTCTCCAGGATGGAGATCACGTCACTTTTCTACAGATGATGGGTGGTGGCTAATGAGGGGCAGATAGAATGATCCGAATCCCGCAACTCATCTATCAGAGAATGGTTCAACACGCAAGGGAGCAGTGGCCCTTGGAATGCTGTGGCGTCTTGAGCGGAAAGCATGGGATCGTGAAGAAGGCTTATGAAGTCCGGAACGAAGAAGGGAGCTCGGTTCGATATTCAGTGTCTCCACGAGAACAGTTAAGAGTGTTCGAGGAGATGGAAAAAGAATCGATTGACATGATAGCGATCTATCATTCCCACCCCCATACCATTCCCTTTCCATCTGAGACCGATGTGAAATTGGCCTTTTATCCTGAAGTGGTATCGATCATCATCTCCTTAAAGGAAGAACAGAACCCAATGGTGAAGGCCTTCCGGATTGGGAAAGAGGCGATCTATCTTGAAGAGATTGAAGTCCTCGGCTAATTGCTGATAGCTTATGGCTGATCGCAAATAGAGGATACATTGGTGGAAGCTGTTCAAATAAGAGATTTTAGACATTATCAGAAGGGCTTAAAGAGGGAGAGCCCCTTGTCTCTTCTTACCTTTATTGGGAACACCCCCTTGATCCAAATCCACAAAATGGCAAGACACCTCAAAAGGGTACAGATATTTGTGAAAGCAGAGTGGCTTAATCCGGGGGGATCGGTCAAAGATCGGGCGGGTCTTAGAATTATTGAGGATGGGGAGAGGTCAGGTCAGTTAACCCGTTGCAAAGTCATCCTCGACTCAACATCGGGCAATACAGGGATCGCCTATGCAATGATCGCTGCAATTAAGGGATATCAAGTGGAATTGGCTGTTCCTGCCAATCTGAGTGAAGAGAGGAAGAAGACACTCTTATTCTATGGGGCGAAATTGAATTTTACTGATCCCTTCCTGGGTTCGGATGGTGCTCTCATTGAAGCAAAGAGAATATATGAGGCTAACCCCGGTCGATATTTTAATGGAGATCAGTATAACAATCCATCAAACTGGAAAGCCCATTATGAGACAACTGGGGTTGAGATCATTCAGCAGAGCAGAGGAAAGGTGACCCACTTCGTCGCAGGCGTCGGTACGGGTGGGACGCTGATAGGAACAGGGAGAAGATTGAAAGAGTATAATCCTAAGATAAAGATCTTTGGGGTTCAACCAGATAGTGCTTTTCATGGGATTGAAGGCCTGAAACATATTGAAACTGCCATCCGGCCAAGTATCTACGACGAATCCATCATAGATGGAACATTCTTTACAGAGACGGAGGAGGCTTATTCAATAGCAACTCGTCTGGCAAAAGAAGAGGGTCTTTTAGTCGGCCCTTCTTCTGGAGCTGTATTCTGGGCATCACTGAAATTGGCAGAATCGATCGATAGCGGAGTCATTGTGATGATCTTTCCTGATGGAGGAGATCGTTATTTTAGCACAGCTTATAGGGGCAAATAATTAAAAAAAGTCTCTCGGTCGTAAATCAATTACGAATATCTTTATCTTCACTAAAGGGGTAACGGTTCAACCGAGAGTTCTTCCTCCTTGAATAGGGG
>CAZFJD010000255.1:0-4861 GCA_964518775.1 uncultured Syntrophaceae bacterium | reverse complement strand
TCCCCCCTTTAGAAAAGGGGGGTTGGGGGGATTTGAAATCTATTTTCTACGTAATTCCAATGATCAATGTTCGAAATCTCAAACAACACGTTTTGGTCATTTGGATATTGGAATTTGGAGCTTTTTTGGGATTTGGAAATTGGGATTTGGGACCCATTACTGATGGTTCAGGAATTACAAAGCCTATTTGGTGCTTCGGTAGAGGGGAGGTTAGGAAATTACATGGGTCAAAAAAGAGTAGTTGTCATCGGAGGAGGGCCAGGTGGCTATGTGGCGGCCATTCGAGCTTCTCAATTGGGAGCGAAGGTTATCCTGATCGAAAGGGATAAGATCGGAGGGACCTGCCTCAATCGTGGGTGCATTCCTACGAAGTCGCTCCTCTCAGATGTTAAACTCCTTACGATCCTCAGACGTTCCCCGGTCTTTCAGTCCCTCATCCAAAAAGGATTCAATCCTCTCGAATCCATCATGGATCGGAAGGAGAAGGTGGTTCAGGAGTTGGTGAAGGGGATCGAGATGGTCCTGGAGTCTTATCGGGTGACTATCAAGTCCGGCCATGCCGATGTTTTAGGATCGAATCAGGTGGTTCTCTTGAGCGGAGAAAAAGAGAAGGAGATTATTGAAGCTGATGCGATTATCCTTGCCCCTGGTTCAAAAACGAAGAACCTCCCTGGTATCTCTCCTGATGGCGAGAAGATCATCACCAGTGACGAGGCACTGAGGATAAGGGAGATACCGAAGGAAATCGTCATTGTTGGTGGAGGGTATATCGGCGTTGAGTTTGCTACGATATTTAATGCATTGGGTTCGGAGGTGACGCTGATTGAGATTCTGGAAAACATTCTTCTTGGTCTTGAAGGAGATCTGTTCCGTAATCTTAGAAGGTTCTTGGAAAGGGATGGAATAAATGTTTTCACAAACTCCAAGGTTGAAGATATCCATCCAATGGAGAAAGGATTAAGAGTCACAGTAAGGACACAACAGGGAGTTGAAGAGGTATCCGCCGAGAAATTACTTCTATCCGTAGGCAGAATTCCCAATTTGGAACTGAATTTTTCAAAGGCAGGTATTGAGACTTCATCCGCAGGGATTCGAGTCAGCGACCGCATGGAGACGACAACACCCCATATCTATGCCGTAGGTGATGCAGTTGGAGGAATTCTCCTTGCCTATGTGGCATCGGAGCAAGGAGTCGTGGCTGCAGAGAATCTTATGGGAATGAATCGGAAGATGGAGGACACTCCTATTCCCGTCTGCATCTTCACCTATCCGGAGATCGCCTCTGTCGGTCTAACTGAGAAAGAGGCAAAAGCTAAGGGAGAGATCAAGATTGGTCGTTTTCCTCTTCGTTCCAATCCGGCTGCATTGATCTCAGGAGAGCCTGATGGTCTCATCAAGGTTGTTGCAAGCAAGGAGGATGATAAGATCTTAGGAGTTCACATCATCGGCCATGATGCCAGCAATCTAATCTCAATTGCTTCTTCTCTCGTGAGACAAGGGGTTAAAACAAAAGAGTTTTCCAGATTCATTCAGGCCCATCCAACAACTCCAGAGGCTTTAAAAGAGGCCTTTCTCAATGTCAACGGATTGGCCGTCCATCTTCCAAAACCTCTACGTAAGTGAGGCAAAGGGCATATAATCCCCCCTCTCCCCCCCTTTAGTAAAGGGGGGTTGGGGGGATTTGGAGACAAAAATCTTGATGAAGCCTCCATGGTTAAAGAAACGGATCCCGCCATTTCAGGATCTCGCCAAAGTAAAGTCGATCCTGGATGAGACAAACCTCCATACCGTCTGCGAAGAGGCCCGATGCCCAAATCTCGGAGAGTGTTTTTCAAAAGGGACAGCAACTTTCCTCATTCTCGGAAGAATCTGTACGCGAAATTGTAACTTCTGTGCCGTTGAACATGGTAGACCCCTCCCGCCCGATGAAGGAGAGCCAAAACATGTTGCTCAGGCTGTTAAAAAGATGGGTCTTCAGTATGTGGTGATCACTTCGGTGACAAGGGATGATCTGCCGGATGGCGGAGCATCCCAATTCGCCAAAACGATTCGAGCCATTCGAAGTTTGGATCAGACCATAAAAGTTGAAGTATTGATCCCGGATTTTAGAGGGGACCCCTTCTCGCTGATAAAAGTTTTAGAAGAATCTCCAGATGTTCTGAATCACAACATCGAAACCGTTCCTCGACTTTACCCCCGAGTCCGGCCGCAAGCGGACTACGAAAGATCACTTAATTTGCTTAAAAGATCTAAAGAGAATTATCGCTATATTTTTGCCAAATCAGGGTTTATGCTTGGACTCGGAGAAACAGGGGAGGAGGTCATCGAATTACTCAAGGGCTTGAGAAGAGTCAAATGTGATTTCTTAACCATCGGCCAATATCTTCAACCGAGGGTTGATCGTCTCCCTGTAGTCCGATACGTTCCTCCTGAGGAGTTTGAGGAGTATAAGAAGATAGGGGAAGAGATGGGCTTCAAATCAGTGGCCTCTGGTCCATTTATTCGAAGCTCCTTTCACGCCGCCCAGATGTTTGATGGGATTCGATGCAGTGGCACTCACACCTTTGCAGGAAGGCATGTATCAACTGAGGTTTAACAAAATTTAAGAACTTTGGGGGTAACGATGAATCTGATTGAGGAGATAAAAGAAACACTTAGTCTGGAGATCAGGCCGAACTCGCAAGGCTCGGAGTATCTCGAAGCTGTCGTTGATAGAATGGAACTTGAATCGCTGCAAACAATATTAATAAAACATCTGGGGCCGGCGGCTAAAAAACCTGGGGAAAATGCAAAGTTTCCGGAAGAAATCCAGAAGGTAGTTGATGAGTTGGGCGGCCTTCGAACTGAACAATCTTTTTTCTATAGGAAGGATGCGACCAAAGTCGTCTATGCCGCTCTTTGGCCCTGGCAGTCCGATCCTCACAAGATAACCCTCAAGTTGGGCATTGGTAAGATCGGGGGGCAATCATAGAAGGAATGTACCCCTCCTGAAGAAATCAGTATGGTTGGGAGCGTGGAAAGATCGAGTGTGAACCCAGGCACGAATGAAGAAAACCGCGATTCATCGCCCTTTGACTCTTATAACAACGAGATCTCGAAAGTTACCTACCTACCTCATAAAATTTCTTGATAGAAAAATGATATTGGTATATGCTAATAGTAATACCATATCAGGAGGTGCATATTTATGTCTAAGAATCTTTCCCTTAAGCTTCAAGACGCAATCTTTGAAGAAACTGAGAAGGTTTTGAAAAAGGTAAAACTTCCTCGAAATGCTTACATCAATGAGGCCATCCATTTTTATAACAAACTTATTGCTCGTAGACTCCTCAAAAACAAATTGATCAGGGAATCGATTATCGTGGCAGCTGATTCTATGAATGTCATAGAAGAATTTGAGAAGTTTGAAGAGGGTGTACCCGGGGGAGACGATGGAAATTAAAAAGTGGAATGTGTATCTTGCCGATTTAAGTCCAAGGTTCGGGACAGAGCCGGGGAAAACAAGACCAGTTGTAGTGGTTCAAACTGATCTCCTCAATAATCACCATCCCTCCACGATTGTGTGTCCTTTAACAACCCAAATCCATCCCGAATCCAATATCCTCCGGGTGCACCTTCGAAAGGGGGAAGCAGGCCTCGTAGAAAAATCAGATATCATGGTGGATCAACTTCGGGCTATTGACAACCGCCGCTTTATTAGAAGATTAGGAATGATTGGGAGGTCAAGTCAAAAAAAATTGACTGAAAATATGCAAATTATTCTCAATTGATTTAAGTAGGAAGAATTTTTGGGAGTGACAGATCATGAAGAGAGGCAAAGTCTATCTCATTCGAGTCTTTGTCATAATTATTATTTTTATGCGGATGATCATCTCATGCACCCTTAAAGAGATCCCACCTGTCCAAGTTCCAACGGTTACCCAACCTCCTCCCAAGCCAGCAAAGATCGGCTTGGTGCTGGGCGCTGGGTCATCAAAGGGATTTGCCCATATCGGCGTGCTCAAGATCTTGGAGGCTAACAAGATTCCAATTCATATGATTGTAGGGACGAGTGTAGGAAGCGTGGTCGGAAGCCTTTATGCTTACGGGCTTGATGCTTTCCAACTTCAAAAGATGTCTTTTTCGATAGAAAAAGGAGATATTGTTGATCTCACCATTCCAGACAATGGGTTCATCAAGGGAGAGAAACTTGAGGAATTCGTGAACAAAACATTGAAGTACTCTCCGATGGAGAGATTGAGAATTCCTTTCTATGCCGTCGCAACGGATATTCAAAATGGCCAGGAGATCGTTTTTGGTAGAGGGAATACAGGGACAGCGGTGAGGGCGAGCTGTTCCATACCGGGCGTATTCCGCCCTGTAAAAATCGGTGACAAGATGTATGTCGATGGAGGCGTGGTCAGTCCAGTGGCAGTGGATGCTGCAAAAAGATTTGGGGCAGATGTTGTTATTGCTGTGGATATCTCAGCAGGGATTGAACAGACCCCGCCTGGAAATACAATTGAAACCATTCTCCATTCGATTAATATCATGTATTCAAAACTCGCATCTGTACAGCTTTCTCGGGCCGATGCGGTGATCAGGCCGAACGTCGGTCACATCGGCTCGGCTGATTTTTCAAAGAGGCACGAGGCGATCCTCGAAGGAGAAAAGGCAGCCTTAGAGGCTTTGCCCAAAATCATGGAGATTGTGACTCAGCTTCGAATCGACGGGAGATTGGAGTGAAGATCTCCCTCAAAAGCCCTTTGGAGGTATATCTTCACCAGGAGAATGGGTTAGCCATCAAATGCAGGGGCGGCTATCAGCCATCCCTGCCTGACGGCAGGCAGGCGCTGGAGTTATTAGGCGCTGCTGATTTTCG
>CAZFJD010000254.1:0-4959 GCA_964518775.1 uncultured Syntrophaceae bacterium | reverse complement strand
GTTGCGAGAATGATCTGAATGCTCGTCTGAAGGTCGATCCGGTGACCTGGGGAGAGGAAGAGAGGTTTTACCTTCTCCCTTGTTCTGAGTACGGCGCCGACCTCTTTACCTTCCTTTCGAATGAGTTCAAAGCTTCCTTTTGAAGATCCTGGATATATGAAATCACCTACCAAAGGGTTCTTGGTACAACCAATGGACGGGAGGTCTAACCAGAGGCCCATGTGAGAGGCAAGGCCAAATCCCCGCGGATGGGCAATCCCCTGACCATCATAGATCATGACATCGGGTTTGATCTTCAGCTTTCGAAATGCCTTAATGAGAATCGGGCTTTCCCGAAAACTCAAAAGACCAGGAATGTAGGGAAAAGAGATTTCTCCCCGAACCGTGGCGATCTCGACGATATCTAATTTCGGAAATGAAAGAACGGCAATTGCACCGAAAAGAAAATTTTTATCTTTTGAATAAGCGACATCTCCTCCGCCGATCGTCCTCATCTCTGAAAATGTTTTCTCCAAGATAAGGCGACCTCTTAAATCCTCCTGGATTCGAATAGCTTCCCTAACATCCACTTCCCAGGAATGGAGGGGTTTCATATTATCGCTATGCGCATAGCGCTAAGCGCTTAGCGTCTTTCATTACGGTGAAATCTGTTCAATCTTCCCCTTTTTCACCTGCAGAATGGAAAGGGTTCGAATCGCCTTTCCGCTTTCTCCAAATCCCTTCAGGCCGGAAACACCTTGAAAGTTCTGAATGCGGCGGAGTTCTTCTTTCATTTGGAGAGGAGAAGAAGCTCCCTTGGATCTGATCATTTCGAGTAAGATGCTTGCTCCATCATATCCGAGGGCTTCGAGCGTCTCTGGGTCGCGTTGATAGGTCTTTTGAAATTCTTCCACAAAACGAGCCACGAAAGGAGAGGGGGCTTTTTTAAAAAATGTGTCAACAAAGATTGCTCCTTCTGCAGATTTTCCTGCAATGCGAATAAGATCCGGGCCGTTCCATGCATTCGTTCCAAGGAGGGCCAATCCCTTGACATCAAAGTAAGCCAACTGAGAGAGGATCAGGCCGACCCGATCATGGGTATCGGGGATGAAAAGTGCATCTACGGAGAGACCGACGCTAAACTCCTCTCCCATCGTCTTTCGGGGGCCCTCTTTTTTTTCTGGCCTGACCCTAAAAAAGGTCTTGATTTCCTGGCTGAAATCGGTCTGTTCTTCATGATAGGCCACTGCGCCTACAACCTTTCCACCTCTCCGGACAACCTCCTGAATAAAGAAGTTCTTGAAATGGAGTCCATAGGGTGAGTTGGGATAAAAGACCGCAAAGGTTCGAAGTTCCAGATCTTTGATGGCATAAGACCCAAGGGCCCGGATCTGGTCTGAAGGGGTCATGGAATTCTGGAAGACAAAGTCGCCCTTGCCATAAAGGGGTTCCTTTTGGGAGAATGTAAGGAGAGGCACTTTCAACTGTTGAGCTTTCCTTGCTGCCTTTTCAGTGGTGACCGTGAGAAGGGGACCGAGGATGGCAAGGACCCTCTCTTTGGTCACCAACTCCTCCACCGCTTTTTCTGCCTCCAACGGAGTTCCTTTTGAATCACGGATGGCTAATGAAATAGGGAGCGCCTTTCCTTGGGATGACACCTCCTTCATAGCCAATTGAATCGCTTGGAGGGCCCTTTCTCCAAAATATTGGTAATCCCCACTCAAGGGAAGGATGATCCCTATGGTATACCCGGACTTGAAAGAAAGGCGAAGCGATTCTATGAGTTCTTTGGCTTGAGACTCATAGTCCGCTTCTCGATACTCCTTTTCCCATTCCACAAAAATTTTTCTTGCAAGGAGATCGTTTCCTCGACGCTTCATCCATTGAGCCAATTTTAATTTTGCATAGCCTCCCCCATAGGCCCCGCGATAGAGAGACTCGATGTGAGCAAATTCTTCTTCCGTGTTAAGAGCATCGATGACGGATCTCACCTTTCTCTTCAGTTCCTCCTGGGGTAGATTAGGAACGAGAAGGCCCTTGCCATACCAATGGAGTGCATTGATGGGATCTCTCAGTTCAAGGTGGTTGTCGCCCAGGAGGGTGAAGACCTGAACCATTCTGGATGGGGAAAGGAAAGTGGAAAGCAGTTCGTTGAGGGCTGTAATAGCCTCCTTTGGCCTCTTGAGTTGAGTATAACAGATGGCTAACCTGAACTGGGCCTCATTGGAGAGGGAGCTTCTGGGAAACTCTGCGAGCAGTCTCTTAAACCGCCACAGGGCCTTTTCCGTTTCGCCCTTCGAAAGAAGAATTTCCCCTTCTCTGAAAAGAAGGGTATCCTCAGGTTGCGGTTGGCCGAGAACCTCGATTTGGCTTAAAAGCAAAGGGAGGAGGCAGAGGATGAGCTTCCATCCTCTATTCATTTTCCTGATCGACGGGGGTAACATAACAGATTTCAGGGAGATGACGGTAGGTTTCATTGACGTCAATCCCATAGCCAACGACGAAGACGTTATCGATCTCTTTTCCCAAATAATCTGCCTCGATCTCCACTTCTCTCCGCGCCTTCTTGTCCAGGAGAGCGCATATTTTAACGGAGTTGGGATTCGAGAGGATGAGCCGATCCCTCAAGAACTGGAGCGTTCGACCACTGTCGATGATATCCTCAATGATCAGAACATCCTTCCCCTCAATAGGAAGTTCGATATCTTTGGTGATCTCAATCGTGCCCGAAGTTTTCGTCTCAGTGCCGTAACTGGCCAAACGGACAAAATCGATCTGGACTGGAATCTGGAGATGACGGACAAGGTCGGAGAGAAACATAAAGGCGCCTTTCAAGATGCAGACGAACACCAGTGCTCTGCCCCTGTAGTCTTTAGAAATCTGGTCTGCCAGACTTTTGACGAGGGAAGCGATCTCTTCGGAAGTGAGCAATGGCGTGAGACGATATCGTTCCATATGTCCTACCCCGTTAGAGACCCCCGCCCCTTCAGGCATGGACGTAACATAGAAAGTGTTATTTCCTTAGGAAGGGCGAGGTTTAAAGCCCCGTCCTTTCTAACGGGGTTTACAAGGCATGTTCCAGAACCACAATCTCCATCTGCTCAGGAAGCGTTGCCTTTTCTAACGTCACCTCACTGCTCTTGGGCCGCTTCACATTTGACTTCCCTTTTACGAAGTCTTCGACCGGTGCAATCGGAAATCCGCATTTGGCTGTTTTGAAATGCATGGGAATGAAAACTTTTGGCTTAATCTGTTCGGCCACCTTGGTCGCCTCCTTCGGATCGATGGTATAGTAGCCTCCTACAGGAGACAGGAGAATGTCCACCGGACCGATCTCAGCCAACTCCTTCTCACTCAGAGTGTGGCCAAGATCTCCTAAGTGGCAGATCTTCATTGCATCGACGGAGAAGGTGAAAATGGTATTGGCTCCTCGTTCACTCCCCCTGGAGGGATCGTGATAAGTGGCAATGCCTTTAAATGAGATCCCCTTTGCTGTTGCGGTACCACTGCCCTTGATGATCTGGGGTGATCCGGAGAGGCTTTTTGTATCATTGTGGTCTGCATGATCATGGCTGGTCAAGACAATATCCACCTGGTCTCTGATCTTGCCATAAGCCAGTTGACCACCATAAGCCCCGGATTCATAAGGGTCGGTAATGATCTTTACCCCTTGATCAGAAGTGAGCAAGAAGGCTGCGTGACCGTACCATTTGATCTTCATCAGAACCTCCTTCCACAAAATGATAATTTCAGTATAACGAGGTTCATAGAAAAGTCAACCCTTCGACTCCCCAGCATAAATGCTGGGGCTTGCCTTCGGCCCGAGCGACTCGACTGAGCTCGCCGATGTCTCAGGCCGGGGGCTCAGGGTTGACCCAATTTCCATTGGGGCTCCGAACTCCTGTGCGGAACTCCTGCCTGTCCGGTAGGCAGGCGTTCCCTACCGAACTCCTAACTTTTTTTGAACGGCGCTCTTTTTTCCAGATAGGGTGCCTTTCTTATCTCTCCGGTCATCAATCTTAAGGGTGGTCAATACTCGGGGAGCCCCTTTTCTGAAAGGCGTCTCGTGCATTTTGAGAGCCACCCTCATGAGATCTCTCAGATTTCCCTCGATGTTTGTTCCCATTGCCGTGAGTTCGTATTTCACTTTCTCCTTTTTCAGAATACGAATGCAATCGGCAACATAAGCACTCAGGCTTGAACCTTCTGTCCCAATGGGGACAACACTAATTTCCAAAATTGCCATGGAGCACCTCCTGGAATTGGAAATTACTAGCGACATATCACCAAAAACGACTGACTAATGACTTTTCACTATTTATCACTCAATCAAATAGTTGTCAACGGGAACAGGGACGAGTGACAAAAATATTCCTTTTTCTCCAAAAGTGTTGTATAAATATTTTGATAACCCATGAATCAACCTCAAGAGATTTCAGTGCTCATCGCCTTTTCAGCGGGACTCCTGTCCTTCGTCTCGCCATGTGTTCTCCCGCTGATTCCCTCCTATATCACTTACATTACAGGAGTCTCCTTCAAAGAACTCGCCGAGTCAGGCGCGAGGGCAAAGGTGAGATGGACTACGATTTCGCATTCTTTGCTTTTCATCATGGGGTTCTCTACCATCTTTATCGTGCTCGGTGCCTCTGCATCGTATTTAGGACAGCTGTTGATTCGATATCAATATTGGTTGATGAAAGGAGGGGGGGTATTGATCATTATCCTTGGGATCCAGTTCACAGGGATCATCAACCTTCCTTTTCTGCAAATGGAGAGACGGTTTGAATTGAGAAAGAAGCCGTTGGGCTATGTGGGTTCTTTTCTGGTTGGGATCGTCTTTGCAGCGGGATGGACGCCTTGTGTTGGTCCGATCCTATCCACCATTCTTCTCTACGCCAGCACATCGAAGAGTTTTGCAACAGGTGTCCTCCTTCTCACCGTCTATTCGATGGGGCTTGGAGTTCCGTTCTTTCTCTCCTC
>CAZFJD010000253.1:0-4994 GCA_964518775.1 uncultured Syntrophaceae bacterium | reverse complement strand
GCAGATGGATATGCCCGAGCCACAGGAAAAGTAGGGGTGGCCCTGGTCACCTCCGGGCCAGGAGCAACCAATACCGTGACAGGGATCGCCACTGCCTTTATGGACTCCATTCCTATCGTTGTCCTAACGGGTCAGGTCCCTACCCCTCTGATCGGAAACGACGCCTTTCAGGAGGTCGATATTATCGGCATCACAAGACCCTGTACCAAACACAACTACTTGGTCAAGGATGCGAGTGATTTAGGTCGGATCATGAAGCAGGCTTTCTATCTGGCTCGCAGTGGAAGACCCGGACCTATTCTGGTCGATCTGCCCAAAGATGTGTTGGTGAGCTCTACGGAATTCAAGTATCCGGAGAAGGTCTTTATCCGTGGGTATCAGCCCACTTATGAAGGTCACTCGGGTCAAATCGAGAGAGCCGTAAAACTGATCATGAAATCGAAGAGACCAGTTCTCTATACCGGTGGTGGCATCCTCTCTTCTAATGCTTCAAAAGAACTCACCCTTTTGGCGGAGAGGCTGGGGATCCCCGTGACCATGACCCTGATGGGATTGGGTGGCTTTCCTGGTAATCATCCTCTCTCTCTTGGGATGTTGGGGATGCATGGGACCTACCATGGGAACATGGCGGTGATGGAATCCGATCTTTTGATCGCTGTGGGCGCTCGGTTTGACGATCGGGTGACCGGCAAGATCGAGTCTTTTGCTCCCCAAGCAATGATCATCCACATCGATATCGACCCTACCTCCATAAGCAAGAGTGTGAGGGTGGATCTTCCCATCGTTGGTGACTGTAAGCGGGTCCTTGCAAAAATCCTTTCCCTCCTTGAGGAGGAAGAGGTCGATGCCTTCAAAGAGAGCCTCACCAAATGGCGCAATCAAATCGAAAAATGGAAGGCCCTTTACAATATGGACTACCATCAAGAAAAGAGGATTAAACCCCAATATGTCATCGAGAAGATTTGCGAATTGACGAAAGGGGATGCGATTATCACGACTGAGGTAGGACAAAACCAGATGTGGGCAGCCCAGTTTTACCAATTTACGAAACCAAGGACGCTGCTCACCTCAGGGGGGTTGGGAACGATGGGATATGGATTTCCAGCAGCCATTGGAGCACAGGCCGCCTTTCCAAACAAACTGGTGATCGACATTGCCGGTGATGGCAGTTTCCAGATGAATTCCCAGGAACTGGCAACCGTCGTCCAATATCAGTTGCCAGTCAAGGTGGCTATCCTGAATAACAGTTACTTAGGCATGGTGAGACAATGGCAGGAGTTCTTCTACGAAAAACGGTACGCCTCGTCTTCTCTTGAAGGAGTCTCACCGGACTTCGTCAAGCTAGCAGAGGCTTATGGAGCGGTCGGCTTCAAGGTGACCAAGCCGGAGGAGGTCGTCCCGATACTGAAGAAGGCATTCTCAATCTCGAAACCCGTCATCATCGATTTCTTGATCGATCCTGAGGAGAATGTCTATCCCATGGTTCCAGCAGGAGAACCCCTGAATCAGATGAGGCTGGTATAAAAACAGAATGTCAAATGCCAAAGCTCAAATGTCAAACCAAATCCAAATTTCAAATTTTAAAAATTTTCTATTTTGAACTTTGACATTCCTTTGGCATTTGGATTTTGACATTTGAACCTGAATGCCGATCCTAACGGATCTTTTAGATACGAGGCTTAAATGAGGCATGTGATTACGCTCTTAGTTGAAAATGAGTTTGGAGTCCTGGCCCGGATCGCAGGTCTCTTCAGCGGCCGTGGCTTCAACATCGAAAGCCTTGGGGTGGCTGAAACGCTTGATCCCACTGTTTCTGCCATGACCATCGTCACCCGTGGGGACGACCAGATCATCGAACAGGTGATGAAGCAACTTAATAAACTGGTCTGCGTGATCAAGGTGGTGGATCTCATCGATAAGGACTTTGTGGAGAGGGAGATGGTATTGGTCAAGGTCTCGGCCAATACCGATACGCGCGCTGAGATTCTGAGGATAGCAGAAATCTTCAGGGGAAAGGTGGTCGACGTCGGATCCAAAACATATACGATCGAGGTGACCGGAGACGAAAAGAAGATCGAGGCTCTCCTTGCTCTACTCAAACCACTCGGGATTAAGGAATTGGTCAGAACCGGCCGTGTAGCCATGATCAGAGGAAGTAAGATTACCACTGAGCCTGGGGCTTAAATCCAGAAGACGAACCGCGAGTGACGGATCACGCGTCACGCTGGTGCGCCGAACCGCTTGACCGCGCAGGCACCAATCGCCTGTTTATATACCAATGGAAAGGAGCCACGGATGAAAATCTATTACGACAAGGATGCAGATCTCAAGGACCTTAAGGGGAAGAAGATTGCGATTATCGGTTACGGGAGTCAGGGCCATGCTCAGGCCCTCAATTTACGGGATAGCGGTCTTGACGTCATCGTCGCCCAAAGAAAGGGATCTGAAAATTACCAGCTCGCTCTTCGAGATGGCTTCAAACCAACCACTGGATCAGAGGCCTCGAAACAAGCTGATCTGATCCAAATTCTCACCCAGGACCATATCCAAGCCAAACTCTTTGAGGAGGAAGTCAAACCGCATCTGAAGAGTGGAAAGACCCTCCTATTTTCTCATGGGTTCAATATTCATTATGGTCAGGTTATCCCGCCCAAAGATATCGATGTGGTGATGATCGCTCCCAAGGGACCTGGTCACCTGGTCAGAAGGGAATATGTGAGGAAGGCCGGCGTCCCGTCCCTCCTTGCGATCTACCAAGATTTTACGAAGAAGGCCAAGAGGACCGCCCTTGCCTATGCGAAAGGCCTTGGCGCTACACGGGCTGGCGTGATCGAGACCACCTTTGCAGAGGAGACAGAGACCGACCTCTTCGGGGAACAGGCCGTCCTCTGTGGAGGAGTGGTGGAACTCATCAAGGCGGGCTTTGATACCTTGGTGGAGGCCGGTTATCAGCCGGAGATCGCTTATTTCGAATGTCTCCATGAGCTGAAGCTGATCGTTGACTTGATCTATGAGAAGGGGATTCCCTTCATGCGTTATTCGGTCAGCGATACCGCTGAATACGGCGACCTCACCCGAGGCAGGCGAATCATTACCTCCGAGACCCGACAGGAGATGAAGCGAATGCTCGAAGAGGTCCAGACCGGAAAATTTGCCAAGGAATGGATCTCTGAAAATCGGATGGGCCGTCCTGTCTTCACCGCCTTGAGAAGAAGAGAGGCGCAACACCCAATTATACCTATCGGAGAAAAATTGCGCTCCATGATGGGATGGCTCAAAGAGAAGAAGGATTGATGACACAGAAAGATCAATGGCCAATTGCTAAAGAGGGGCTCCCCTTTCTCATTCCAAGCGCTATCCTCACAATCTTTTTTGGAGGTATGGGATGGAAGATAGTAACCCTTCTCGGGATCTTCATTACCCTCTTCATCGCCTTCTTTTTCAGAAACCCCAAGAGAAAGATTCCAACTCTCCAGAACATCATCCTCTCGCCAGCCGATGGTAAGATCATCCATGTCGGGGAATGTGAGGAGGATCGTTTCTTAAAAGAAAAAACGTTAAAGGTGAGTATCTTCATGTCCCTATTCGATGTTCACATCAATCGCGCTCCTGCTTCTGGAAAGGTTCTCCAAAGAAGTTATCATCCAGGCCAATTTTTAGTGGCCAATAAGGAGAAATCGTCCCTCCTCAACGAACAGAATGCCTTTGTTTTGGAGACGGAGGATCAGTTAAAGATCCTTCTGATCCAGATCGCAGGTTTCGTGGCGAGAAGGATCGTCTGTTATGCCAAAGCGGGTGATCTCTTGAGAATGGGAGAAATTTTTGGTATGATTCGTTTTGGATCGAGAATCGATCTCTACCTTCCTCCCCACGTGAAGCCAGTCGTTCGGATCGGACAACATGTGAAGGGAGGCGAGTCGATCATCGGGTATCGGCAATGAGAAAGAGAAGACCACAAATCAAAATGAGAAGGGGGGTCTATATCCTTCCCAATCTCTTTACGACAGGGAACCTTTTCTGCGGGTTCTGGGCCATCATCTCCGTTTTTCAAGAGAGGTTTCTCTACGCAGCTATTGCGATCCTTCTGGCATCGGTTTTCGATGTCTTGGATGGGAAGGTGGCTCGGCTTTCCGGAGCCACCTCTAAATTTGGAATCCAGTATGATTCCCTCGCCGATCTTGTCTCTTTTGGAATCGCTCCAGCCGTGCTCGCCTTTAGCTGGGCCCTTCGGCCTTATGGACGATTTGGCTGGCTGGCTGCCTTTCTCTTTGTCGTATGCGGCGCCCTGAGATTAGCGAGGTTCAACGTCCAGGCCTCCGCAGCCGAGGTCAAGTATTTTAAAGGCCTTCCCATCCCTGCGGCAGCTTCGATGATCGCATTGACCATCCTCCTCTACCTCCGGCTCATCGAGACAGGGTGGGTGAAAGACATTGTCATTTTGGTAATGATTTACATCCTGGCCTTTCTGATGGTATCGAACATCCGGTACTTCAGCTTTAAGGAACTCGATCTTTCGAGAAGAAAACCCTTTAGCATCTTCATCTTTGTCATCCTTTCGATGATTGTGATCATCATGGAGCCCGTCATTGTCCTCTTTGCTTTTGTCCTTTTCTATGTCATCTCAGGTCCGACGAACCTTCTGATTGCGTGGCATCGAAAGAGGGCGCTCAGGAAGATGGAGCCAGTTCCAGAAGAGGACTTAGTCATCCGGGGCTGAAATACTTTTTGCTTGCCTTCCCTGATTTTTTTATATAAATTAATATCTCTAAACTAAATAAAAGGCATAAACTGTCGTTCCGAACTTCGTTCGGAATCTCGACAATATCATCTTTCATATTTTCTCATAGATTGATGTTTGATCATTTCAATATTTCAAGATTGGAAATTGATTGCACTTTGACATTTGCCATTTGATATTTGACATTTACCATTAATATTGATTCCCCGGTAGCTCAACCGGTAGTAGCGGGTGGCTGTTAACCACTAGGTTGCAG
>CAZFJD010000252.1:0-5029 GCA_964518775.1 uncultured Syntrophaceae bacterium | reverse complement strand
CACCTTCAGAGTCGATTCCTTCCCTCCTGGATAGTAGTGAGCCCGAGCGTATCCTGTGACAATGGCCTGAACAGGACGAAAACCTTCCTTCTCAGCTTCTCTCATCCCCAATCCTGTCTTTGCCACATTGAAATCGAAGGCCTTAAAAATGGCTGTTCCCATCACCCCTGGAAACGTTGAATTTCCTCCACAGACATTTACACCAACGACTCTTCCCTGTTTATTCGCAGTCGATCCCAAAGGAATCCAGACCCTTTTCCCTGTGACGAGATGGATCGTCTCCGCACAATCGCCTGCTGCATAAATTCCTTCTGTACTCGTCTCCATCTTCTCGTTCACCCAGATCGCTCCCGTCTCACCAATCCTGAGGCCCGCTTTTTTCGCCAACTCAACCTGAGGCCGAATTCCAAGACCCATCAGAACCGCATCAGCTTCTATCTCTTGAGAAGCCGTCTGTACATGGATCACCTTCCCATCCTTCCCCCTGAGAGCCTTGATGGGTTCGGATGTGAGGATCTGAACTCCCTTCCTCCCCAGATACTGCCTGAGGATTCCCGCGAAGTCCTCATCAAAGAGTGTCAGGATTTGGGGAGCCATCTCAACGATCGTCACTTTCTTACCCAGTTGAACAAGGGACTCAGCCATCTCAAGGCCGATGTAGCCTCCTCCTGCAATCACCACATTTCGAATCTCATCTGATTGAATCCGTTCGACGATGGCATCGGCATCGAAAATAGAACGGAGGTAAAAGACACTTCTTAGATCGAGGCCTTCGATCCTCGGCCTCAGAGGTTGAGCACCCGTTGCAAGGACCAATCGATCAAAGCGGTCTGTGAAAACCTGACCAGAATCAAGATTCCGACCCGTAATCGTCTTCCTTCCAATATCGATCTCTTCAACTCTGCGGTGTTTCTGAATCCGGATCCCATCTTGAGCAAACTGGCCAGCGGTTCGGGAAATTAACTCTTTCCTCTCTTTAACAACACCGCTGATATAATATGGAAGTCCGCACCCTGCATAAGAAATCTCTTCTTCCTCTTGATAAACGACGATCTCCATTTCTGGATCACACCGTCTTGCCTTGGCTGCTGCCTTCGGCCCGGCAGCGACTCCTCCGATTACCAAAAGCCTCTTCTTCATTTTTTTCAATCTTCCTCCTCAAGAATTTTTTCATGTTTTGAAACGTAAATCTGACCCATCAATGCAAACGGAGACTAAAAGGGATTTGAAATAGCCAAGAGGCATTCATCGTCGTCTGTTCTGAAACCATGACAGGATCCAATTTCTTCAGTCGTGCAACATTTTCCAAAGAGATTCCCACATCTTTGGGTCTCGCTTCTCTGCCTTGATAGCTTACTGGGGAATCTGTCTCAAGCAGAATCCTCTCAAGGGGAGTTCTCTTGATAGCCTCCTGGTGAGGTGGACTGTAGGTCAAAGCAGGGGTTGCGGAGATAAAGTAGCCACTATTTAAGATCTCCTCCAACAGGTTGATGGGTCCTGAATACCAATGGAAGACAGCTCTTTTTATCCCAACCTCTTTTACCATTTCAAAGGCTCGGCGGTGAGAAAAGCGGCAGTGGACGATAATCGGCTTATTAAATCGTTGAGCAATATCCAGCAGGTTTTTGAAGATCTTCTGTTGCAAGTCTTTCTTGACCTTCACTTTGTAATCGAGCCCAATCTCACCTAATGCGACACATTCCTCAATATGATTGCGAATAAAAGATAGGTTCTCTTCTATCTCTTCTTCTCTTATCTGCCAGGGATGGTAGCCGATTGCAGGATAAACGAACCCATCATTCTCTTGAGCGATTTTGAGGATCTTCTTATTGGACTCCACATCGACTCCGACACCGATAATTCCTTTCACCCCTCCCCTCCTTGCCTCTTGAAGAGCTTCTGAAAGATCATCCAGCTCATCCAAATGGGCATGGCTATCCACTGAAGAGATTTGCCGTGATCTTTCTTCTGCCATCTCCATTCTATCTGGCAACCCGGACGGGTATCGGCTTTAAGACCTTGATCAAGTCTGCAGGGGAAATCTCACACAGAAGGCCTTTTCTTCCCGCATTGATGAATATACTTGGAAGGCTGAGGATCGTCTCTTCAACGTAAATCGGAAGAGGCTTCTTCGTTCCAAATGGAGAGATGCCTCCCACCGTGTAGCCTGTATGTCTCAATGCGACTTCAGGAGGACATGGACTGACGGACTTAACCCCAATCGCTCTTGCCAATTCCTTAGTGGATACCTGTTTATCGCCATGCATCAAAATCATGAAGGGTATCTTTTTCTCATCCTCCATCACAAGCGTCTTGATCACCAGGTGTTCATCCACACCAAATGCTTTCGCGGCCACCTCTGTCCCACCATGTTCCTCATATTTGTAAGGTCGCTCAATAAACTCCACCTGATGGTCCCTCAAAAAACGGATCGCAGACGTGACTGGAAATTTGTCTTTTGTCACTTATGCTTCTCCTCACTCATGGAAAGATAACGTTATTCACCATCGACCAGACTGCTGAAAAACTGAAAAATGTCACTCTGAGCGCGAATTAAGATTTTTTCGGTAACAATTCTTAGCGAAGCGGAACGATCGCAAATTCAATGTCTGAGCCCAAAGGGCGAGTTTTGAATTTGCAGTGAAGCGAGCTTTAGAATTGTCGAAAAAATGTTCTGAGCAGCGAAGAGTGACTTTTTCAGCAACCTGCCAAATATATTTGAAGTGCTTTTCTTACAGCACCCGCAAATGCCTCGAGTTGACTCTTATCAGCTCTCACGAGATCTCGCACTTTGCGACTCACCTCCAATTGAACGCCCGCCTTAAGCCTTCCACGGTTGCAGAGGTTCCTCGAATCAATCCCCTCAAGGCCTCTCCCCACAGGCCGAATCTGGAAACCAGTAGCTTCTAACTGACGCCTGATTTCTGAGCACAAGCCATTGTGAAGGCCCCCGATCATGACAAACGCATCCTTCCGATTAAGTTGTCCATGAACGGTTATCACGATATCGGCCTTTCCGACAGCTTGTAACGCGCGAGGTTCATCAAAAAGATGGCTTTCAATGTGTAATATATTATTCCCGTCTTCTTTTAACCCTTCGAAACTATAAAATGAGTAATCGTGCCCTGCAATGGCCTCGGCAATCTCCGCTGTCATCGGCTCAATCTTTCCTCCATGCGGCGCCATCACCAGCACAGGAGTATCTCTCAAATCGATTCTGACTTGATAATCCTTGCCTTCCGATTCCGACTTCGCAAGTTGCTTAAAAGTGCTATAAGGAGAAGCCATTTCATCCAGGGTGAGATTCGAGTGAATGAATAACCTTTCTATAACACAAATATTTGAATCCGACGATTAAACACGATACTTCTTCACCACATCCGGATTTAATTCAACTCCAAGACCAGGAGAGTCGGGAATGGTGATAAAACCATCCCGATCGACTTTAAACGGGTTTCTAACCAGTTCTTCCATTAACGGATGAGAGGGGAAGACAGTCTCTGCAAGGCTTGCATTGGGTATGGCTCCCATAAAATGGAGTGAGGCTGCCACACTCACTGCAGAGCCGTGGATATGAGGCGCAACCGGAAGATCAAAGGCGCTTGCCAAGTGGGCGATCTTAAGGCACTCACTGATCCCGCCACTCCAAGCAATATCGGGTTGCACAAAGAATATCGCTCTCTTTTCAATATAGTCTCGAAAGCTGTAGCGGCCATAACTACACGTCTCATAACCAGCAATCGGGATATCCAGGGCCGATGCCACCTGGGCGCTTCCATTCACATCATCTGGTGAGACAGGCTCTTCAAACCAATAGATATCGTACTTCTCCATCTTTCGACCCATTTTAATAGCCGTTGGGACGTCCCATGCATAATTCGCATCTACCATGAGAAGGATATCGTCACCCAAGGTCTCCCTTGCTACCTTAATCCGCTCAAGATCCTCTTTCAGGCTCGTCTCACAGATTCCTCGATGTTCCATGACCCTCAAGGGATTAAAACCTACCAGAGAACTTCGGCCAACCTTGATCTTCACTGCTTTAAACCCATTCCTTTTATAAAGCTCGATCTCCTGAATAAGACCTTCAAGGCCTTTGCCCTCTGCGTAGAACCCGCCTGTGGCATAAGCCATGATCCGGTTTGTAGATCCTCCTAAGAGTTTGTTAAGAGGCAGCCCAGCCACCTTTCCCTTGATATCCCATAGGGCGATATCAATCCCGCTGATCGCAGAGATCAGGATTCCTCCTCTTCCGTGTTTGTATGACCTCTTATGCATGACCTCCCAAATCTTTTCGGTATTCAAGGGGTCTTCTCCGAGGATGTGAGCCTTTAGCTCCTCCTCTATAACCGTTTTCAGGACGACCAAGGGGCCTCCAAAGTGGGCTGATTCTCCCAAGCCGCTCACGCCCTCATCAGTTGAAATCAGAACCAGTACACATGGTTTCGTCGCCATCTCATAATTTGCATCGTATACTGGTTTCTCGAGAGGAAAAGATAAAGGAATGGTCTCAACATTCGTAATTTTCATAAGGTCTCCCCTTTTCGCTCTGGACTCTTCTCCTTAACTTACCATAAACTTTCCAATACTGCTCTCGTCGATCTTTATTCCAAGGCCAGGCCCATCAGGGACCTTAACATAACTACCTTCTCGTAGAATCAAGGACTTCTCCATCTCCTCCCGAATGGGATTACTCGATCGATCAAATTCTAACAGATTTGGCTTTGGCATAGAAGCGAGGAGGTGCAATGCGGCTGTAATGGCCACAGGAGATCCCCACACATGGGGGATGAATTGAATATGATACGCTTTTGCCATATCGGCGATCTTTCGACACTCGGTAATCCCACCAGCAGCACATAAGTCTGGTTGCGCTATATCGATTGCCCTCTGGACGAAGAAGTCTTTAAAACTATATCGTGTTGCAAGGCACTCCCCAGCAGCAATCGGTACATGGATAGCCGCTTTTAGCTGCTTATGCCCTTCCACATCGATCGGGTCGATGGGCTCTTCAAACCAGAAGACCTTT
>CAZFJD010000251.1:0-5072 GCA_964518775.1 uncultured Syntrophaceae bacterium | reverse complement strand
AACACTAAACTCTAAATCCTAAACAAATCCAAAATATAAAACTCAAAAGGTAATTTTTTTTGGTTTTGAGTTTTGTGCTTTCGACCCTTGAGTTTGCTTAGAGTTTAGGGCTTCGAGTTTAGGATTTAACACCTTTGTTTCGGATTGATCCCTTCGGGATGCTTCGCCCGAGTTTCGTGCTTCAGATTTCATGGGTCAAAGGGTTCCTGATTCGATCTTCAGTTCATCCTCTTTAAAGCTTGCCACAGGCGGCGTTTCTTTCACATCCCTTCCTGGTACATACTGGAACATCTTCTGAATCCTATCTCCCACACTTCGAAAGAGCGTGGCCACCGGCAACCGGCTTGGACAAGCGCTATCGCAAAGCCCGCATCCGATACAGGAAGTGACCATGTGAGACATCCGAATGAAGTGGAAGATGAGCGTGTCGGTGGGCATTCGGATGCCACCCTTTCGATCCGCCCATCTCAGAAATTGGTCTCCGTCATGTTCAAAGACCGCTGTTCTGAAGACACATTCCTTACAATAACAGATCGGACAGGCCACCATACAGTTGTGGCATCGGATACAGGTAGAGAATCGGTCTAAGAAAGACCGGAGATCTTTAATCATCCCTTTGAATTCCTGGAACAGAGCATCTCTTTTCTTCGTTCTTTCAGCAATGACCTTTCCGATCACATCCTTCCGGTTCGCTGACTCCCTTTCTGAAGGAGAGATGATCCCTTTCTCTTCGATCTCTTTTTCTAATTTCTCGCCTATTTCAACACCGATCTCCTGATCCGTCTGGTATCCAAAGAGTTTGAAGACGATATCTGCCTGGGGAATAGGGTACTCGCACATCTGACAAGCCGTGCGAAAGGCACATCCGTCCAGTACAGACGTCTCGCCCTTTGCCATTCCTTTGAGCAACGCCTTCGTCAGCTTTTCGCCCCCTTTTCCCTCCTGTGACATCTTTGCGTAATCTGGCACTTCAAACGTTCCAGGACAATCGATGCCAATAAGGTAAAAGCTGTCTAATTTGACCTGAAGGAATTTTGTCAGCTCCACAATGGCCCTGATCTCACACGCCTTCAATACCGCAGCGACTCTCTTCCCTAAATTTTTAACCGTGAGATTCGAAGCGACCCTCGCCGATTGAACCGGCATCGTGAGTGAAAGTGCAGAGACACCGTTAAGCTTCCCAGGGTCACGAATCAATGCTTGAACAAATCCCTCTCCAGAGGGAAGCCCCTTCGGTATAAGAATTGCTTCAATGACGCCTTTTTCCAAAAGGGATTTCAGAAACCCGATGATGGCCTCCTCCGTTCTCCCTTCCGAAACCTTAACCACTGCATGTCTCGCCATGTTCAGTGTCTCTCCTTTCGTAATCGCTATGCGCATAGCCTGCCTACCGCAAGCAGGCGCTGAGCGCTTAGCGTTTTCTATTTTACGCATCCCAAAGTTGTTTCATGGGGTTAGGGCCCATCCTCTTCAACTCTTCGACCATCTTGGTCACGGTATCTGCAAAGAGCTTCCCCTCACTGGCGCTGATCCATTTCAGCCAGATGCGATCCTCTGTAAAACCCATTTGGCTGAGGATGCCCTTCAGGATGGCCACTCTTCTCCGTGCCTTATAATTTCCTGTTTGATAATGGCAGTCTCCCGGATGACAACCACCGATCAACACCCCATCCGCCCCGTCGATCAGGGCTTTCATGACATAGATAGAATCGACCGCTCCTGAACACATCAGATGGATGATGCGTATGTTGGGTGGATACTGCTGCCGTGTGGTTCCCGCAAGATCTGCTCCTGTATAGGTACACCAGTGACATAGAAACGCTACAATCCTCGGCTCAAATTCGGCCATATGATTCCTCCTGTATCTGTGACCGTGTCCATGATCTTCAAAATCTCCCTATCCCCCCAATCACCCCATCTCCCCATCCTTTTTCAGTCAATGGCTGCATCAAGAACAGCCATATTCATTTCTTTCTCAAAATTTCGCTGTTGAGAGGCCGCATTCCGACAAGCCACGATGCATGAACCGCAACCCTGGCAGAGCGCTCCAATGACCTCTGCTTTTCCCTCCTCTTCATTCATCACCCTTGCCCCATAGGGGCAGACCGTAACACAAAGGCCACACCCGCAGCAGAGTCTTTTGATCACATAAGCCAAGTAGGCCTTCTCTTCCACTGCTTCCTTGGCGAGAATTGTGGCGGCCCGAGCAGCCGCTGCATTCCCCTGTGAGATCGAATCCTCTATAAAATTGGGCGAATGGCAGAGGCCACAAAAGAATTTTCCACGGTCCACCGAATCGAGAGGCGCCGATTTGGGATTGGCTTCCATAAAAAACCCATCCGGATTGGACTCGACATCAAAAATCCTTGCCAACTCCCGATGGTCATTAGGCTCGATCCCGGTACTCAGGACCACGCGATCTGCAGGCAGGGCTATCCGGTCATTCATTGCAGGATCATACAGAGACACCTGTAGGCTTCCGTTTCGAAGGGCCACCTCCGGCCTGTTCTCTAAGTCATATCGAATGAAAATGACACCCTTGCCCCTTGCATCATGGTAGTACGTCTCATAGAATCCATAGGTTCTCACGTCTCGGTAGAGAACATAGACGTTTACGCCCCGATTCCTCTCTTTTAACTTCAGGGCATTCTTTACCGCATGGCTACAACAGATGCGACTGCAGTAAGGATGCTCTTCATCTCTCGAACCCACACACTGGATCATCACCACCGAATGGATATGCTTCAAACTTTCATCGTTCAGATGAATCATCTTCTCCAACTGTCGCTGCGTCATCACCCGGTGATCCTCTCCGTAAAGGTATCCCTTGGGAGTCACCTCTTCTCCACCGGTGGCAAGAATCAATGCTCCATGGTCGAGGATCTTCTCCTCATTCTGGTGGCGGATCTTCGTTCGATAATGCCCATTTGTCTTTTCACATCCGAGAACCTCAGCCTCAGAATAGAGATGAATCAATCCGTTGTTTTCCACCTGTTTGATAAGATTCTGCAAGAGAGCTTGAGGATTTGATCCCCTCAATGTATAAAAGGACTCCTTTAAATTACCACCCAGTTCCTTTTTCTTCTCGATCAGCTGAACCTCATATCCCTGCTCTGCCAACCGAACAGAGGCTGTCATGCCTGAGAGGCCGCCGCCTACCACCAATGCCTTTTTCTCAACCTTCTGCCTTCCTTTTCGAATAGGTTGAGCTCTCCTTGCTCTCTCTATAGCCATCTGGATCAGAGCCCTCGCCTTTTCAGTGGCGAGTTCTGGATAGTCTTTATGGACAAAAGCACACTGCTCTCGGAGGTTGGCATATTCGATCAGGTAAGGATTGAAGCCCATTCCTTTGGCCATCTCCTCCATTGCCTTCCGAATCTCTCGATGGGAGCAACCTGCAACAACGATTCGGTTAAGCCCATGCTCTCCGATCCTCCTCTTGATCAAATCAAGATCTTCAGGAAGACACGCCAAACCCACCTCTTCAATATGGACCACCTCTCTCGTTCTCTTAGCCTCATCCATGAGATGGGAGATGGAGAGATACTTCTTCAACTCTTCTCCGCAATGGCAGAGAAAAACTCCCACCTTTGGAATCTCCTCTGACAGAGCGCCTTCTGCTGGATATTCTTTCACAGGATGGATATAAGCATAAGGAGACAGGAAGGAGGCAGCTGCTGCTGCAGCGCTTGAGCCCTCCACAACACTCTCTGGGATGTCCCTGGGACTTCGAAAGGCACCCCCCACAAAAATCCCTTTGACTGATGTTTGAGCTGGATTGAACTCATCCGTCTGGCAAAATCCTTGGCGATTCAGCTGCAAACCCATCCTTTCGGCCAAACCCTTGATCGTTTGTGGCGGGGTGAAGCCAACGGAGAGAACCACAGCGTCAAAATCCTTTTCCTCAAAGGTCCCATCCTCTTTCACGTAGGTGATGCGAAGGTTCTTAGTCACAGGGAGTTCCTTGATCGTCGAAATTGCACACCGTTTATATTCAATCCCGTATTCATTTTTTGCCCTCTCATAATATCGTTCATAGTCCTTTCCCATTGGCCGAATATCCATGTAGAAGAAGTTGACTTCAAGCTCAGGGGATCTATCTTCTGCGATCATCGCCTGTTTGGTGGCATACATGCAGCAGATGGTGGAGCAGTGATCCTGACCGCAGGAGGGATCTCGCGATCCCACACACTGAATAAATGCAATCCTCTCCATCTTCTTTCCATCTGAGAGCCGGATTGGAAGTCCCTGGGTCGGACTCGATGTGGAGAGCATCCTTTCAAACTGGATGCTCGTCAGCACATTCGCATAACGGCCAAAACCATACTCCCCTTTCCTCTGAGCCCAAAAGGGTTCGAATCCAAATCCCAGGATGATGGCGCCGACCTCGATCTTCTCTTGCTCCTCTTTCATATCGAGATCGATCGCACCTGGACTGCAGACCTTCACGCACTCGCCACACCGGATGCAGGTCTTGGAATCGATGACCAGACTATGAGGAATCGCTTGAGGATAGGGAAGGTAGATGGCCTTTCGTTTCTCCAGGCCTCCGCCGAACTCTCTCTCCATCTCCACCGGGCAAACCTTGATGCAAGCCTCGCAGAGGGTGCATCGTTTTGCATCGACAAACCGAGGTTTCCGAACGATGGAGACACTAAAATTGCCTCCCTCTCCTTCAACCTTTGAGACTTCTGAATAGGGCAAAAGCTCGATCCCATCATGCAAATGACATTCGTAGATCGGACAGAAGGCAGGAGGCGTGGGACTCATGAAGCAGACGCCGCACGAGTTTGTCGGAAAGGTCTTATCCAGCAAGGGAAAATAACCGCCAATGGCAGGCCCCTGTTCTAAGAGAAAGACTTTCCTTCCCATTTCTGCCAAAAGAAGCGCAGACTGCATTCCCGCAATCCCCGCACCCACAACTAGAACCGACCCTTTGTCACCCCTCATCTTCTTCTGCTCCGTCCTTCCTCTCTGCCCCTACTCTCAAATCTCCGATATCTCCAAACTCTAAACCCTAAACGCTAAATCCTAAGTAAATCTCAAAATACAAATTCCAAAACACAAAACGT
>CAZFJD010000250.1:3024-5085 GCA_964518775.1 uncultured Syntrophaceae bacterium | reverse complement strand
GGCGGTGCGATAAAGAGGACATTCCATCTCGAATAGCCAGTGGCACCATCAGCCTTCATCTGGTTAAGAATGGCACCCATGGTGGGATTTTTCTTTTCGTAATTCTCAACCGTCCAAGGAACGACCGGTTCACGGGTCTTCCGATCCTTCACAAACTCAATCGCTGCGAAAAGGCCCAACCCTCGAACATCTCCAATGCTGGGATGTCTCTGTTTCATCCTCTCCAACTCTCCCAGAAGCTTTAAGCCCAGAACCCTTGAGTTCTCGACCAGTCCTTCTTCCTGATAAACCTTGATGGCTGCGATGGCGGCTGCACAGGAAGTGGGGTTTCCAAATTGGGTCAACCCGCCATAAAAAATGTGATCATCCAAAAAGTCACCGATCTCTTTTCTAACAACAGTGGCCCCCAGCGGAAGCGTCGCATTATTGATTCCTTTTGCCAGGGTCATGATATCCGGGACGACATCCCAGTGTTCACAGGCAAACATCTTTCCGGTTCTCCCAAAACCCGTCATCACCTCATCCGTGATCAGGAGGATTTTATATTCGTCACAAATCTGCCGGAGTCTCTGCATATAACCGTCGGGAGGGATGATCCTGCAGTTGCTTCCAGTGATGGGTTCCACAATGATGGCAGCAATCGTCTTCGGCCCCTCGATTTCGATTACTTCTCGTATCTGATCAGCGCAAAAGAGATTGCATTCGGGATACTTCTTATCGAAGAAACAGCGATAGCAGAAAGGATCCCAGATCCGGACAATCCCTGGAATGCCCGGTTCGTTTGCGAGTCTTCGTGGGTCTCCGGTAATGGATATGGCGCCATAGGTAGCGCCATGATAGGACCGCCACCTCGATATGATCTTCTGCCTTCCAGTGAAGGCTTTTGCGATCTTTATCGCATTCTCGTTTGCCGTCCCTCCCCCAGAGGAGAGGAAAGTCTTTGTGAGATCCCCTGGGGTGACCTCAGCCAGAACCCGGCATAGCTCAGCCCGTCTCTCATTCGATGGTCCGGGTCCGATATAGCAGAGTTTTTCGATCTGCTCGTGAATGGCAGCGATCACTTTTGGATGCTGGTGTCCTGCGTTCACATTGAAGAGTTGGGAGGAGAAATCGAGATATCTCTTCCCAGTCTCATCCCAGATCACGGCCCCTTCCCCGCCGGTGACGATAAAGGGCTTGAAGTCTTTCTGAGCCATCCAGCTGTGAATAACATATCTCTTTTCATTCTCTGCCACTCTCAAAGGGTCCATTTCTCTCTCCTTTCGCATTTCACTTTTCACTCTTCACTCTTATCAGAATTCCCTTTCGATCAATTCTGGAAGGTCTGCCACACTCGGAATGACATGGGTATGCCAGTATCGCCCCCAATCGGTGATGGGACGGGGACCGCTGAGGACACCGATGACACCACGGCATCCGGCATTACGACCTTCCAGCATATCGGCTGGTGTATCCCCGATCTTGATCACCTCATGGACGCTCTGAATATTGAGTTGGGTCATCGCGTAAAAGATCATAAAAGGGGCAGGCCTCCCGATCTCGCCCGGGATATGCTCTACATCTACCGAAATATCGACGAGTCCATTCTTAATCCAGCCCAATCCTTCCATGATGGCATCGGTGATGACGCGATGAAATCCCGTGTCCGTGGCCACCTTGATCCCATGTTCATGGCACCATCGAAATGTGGTGGAGGCACCGGGTACTTCCTTGCACTGTCTTCTGTAATATTCGAGCATGATCTCTTGGTACCGGTTAAAGACTTTTTTGGCTTGCTCATAAGTTTCGGGGTCTTTGATCTTTTCGAAATCCTCGATCTCGATCTTTTTCCCCATCTCTCGGGCGATGAGGAACTGATAGAGATGAATCTTATTCGTCCCCATATGGTAAAGGATCTCTTCAGGAGTCGTGTTTAAATGAAACTCCTGAGCAGCTTGATAGAGGCAGTCTCTCACCCCCACGTCGTCATAGACCGTAGTTCCGGAAAGATCGAACATCACCATACTAATCTTTCCCATCTTTTAATCCCCCCTTATGAAATGATCAGGGACAGGCCCTTGA
>CAZFJD010000250.1:0-2924 GCA_964518775.1 uncultured Syntrophaceae bacterium | reverse complement strand
AGAGAATGAATTTTAACCAATTAAAAGCCTTCTACTATGCTGTTAAGTATGGAAGTTTGAGTGCCGCAGCCGAGGCGCTCTATATCACACAGCCCGCAGTGACAAAACAGATTCAACAACTTCAGACAAGTTATGCAGTAAAGCTACTAAACCGATTCGGCAAAAAGATGGTTCCCACCGATGCCGGTGAAATCCTTTACGATTTTGCCGATAAGATATTCCAGATCGAAAGCCAGGCCGAGGAGAGCCTTCGCGATTTTCAACAGCGTAAAAGCGGTCGCCTCCGGATTCACGCCAGTGAAAGTTTCGGAGCCTACTACCTCCCTTTCATCATCAACCTTTTTAGAAAGAAATATCCGAAGGTCCACGTCTCTGTGAATATCTTTCCCAATCAGGAGATTATTGACAATACGGTCAAGCTGGAAAACGATATGGGATTCATCTCCTATCCCTCTGAGCATAAGAAGTTGGTCATTCAAGAGGTACTCGAAGACAGACTCGTTCTCATTGTACCGCCCTCCCACCCCTTTTCCAGAAAGAAAGTTCTTGAACCCCATCAAATAGATGGACAACCGATCATTATGCACGAAAAGGGATCGGCATCACGTGAAATTGTCGACGAATTTATCAGAAGGAATCATCTTTCTATCTCTGTATCCCTGGAACTTTCGAATAACGAAGCCATTAAAAGAGCCGTCGAAGAGGGAATTGGCATCTCCCTGATTTCGGAACATGTGGTCAATGAGGAGGTTAAGAGAAAAAAGTTGAAATCCATTCCCCTCGCCGACCCGACTCTGAAACGAAAATTTTACCTGATCTACCACAAGGACAAATATCTCTCGCAGCCCTTTCAAATGTTCATCAACATGGTCAATCAGTGGGCATCAGAATACTCTAAGACCTATCCCTATCATGCATCTCCTCTCAGCCGTGCTCCAATCTCATAAATTAATCTCTACCCCACTTCCTAAAATAGTCTCCAAAGAGTTCCTCATCAGGCGGAATGTATTCTTCCACAGGAACCGAAAGCCAAGTATAATTAAGGAAATTTCTGTAATTGATGTTCTCACTGATCATATTGCCGGCCCAGGTTCCGCAGCCAAGGCTCTCAGTCCAGATCTGGCCATTATACCAGCTTCCTGTATTAACCAAGCAGTGAGGCATATTGACTTCGACTCGGCCCACCTTGGCTCGAATGGCAAGCTCTTCCATTCGATCCTGGCGGTTGCTATGGAGGGAAACAGAATGGCCAATGCCCGAGAACTCAAGAATCTTTTCAAGACGATTGAGCATCTCATTCCAATCGTTCCATCTCCATACGGTCAGGATGAGGCTCAACTTTTCTCCCGAGAATCTGTCCTCAGGACCGATCTTCTCGCCTATCACCATTAAAAACTTTGTTCCAGCAGGCGGTTTGATCCCTGCAGCTTCTGAAATGATGGCAACAGATCTTCCAAAAATATCTCTATTGATGGTCTTTCCATCCGGCCAGAGGGCTTTTCTCACTTTTTCACGGTCTTCTGTGGTGCAGAGGTATCCTCCCTCTTTTTTGAGCAAGCCCATAAACTTATCATAGATAGGTTCATAGATTGCAACGGCATTTTCTGAAGAACAGGAGGTGGAATTGTTGGCTGTCTTTGATCGCATAATTTTATTAGCCGCAGCTGGGAGATCTGCTGTATCATCTACAATCGAAACCACATTACCAGCTCCCACGGTATGAGCAGGTTTACCGGCCGCATACACCACCTTGATCAGTGCTGCTCCACCTGTTGCCATAACAAAATCGACATTCCTCATGAGTTCCTGTGTCTTTTCATTCGATGGATATTGGATACATTGGAATAGGTCTTCAGGAGCGCCAACTTTTTTAAGAGCTTTCCGAGCGATTTCAACCGCCATATAGGAACATTGTTTTGTCCTCGGGTGAGGAGAACAGATCATTGCATTCCGAGTCTTCAATAGGCTCAGACCAATCGTACAGACCGTTCCCTCGGGATTGGTCATGGGAACAACATTGGCAACCACTCCAATAGGTTTGGCATATATCTTCAGTCCCCTCTTCTTATCTTCTCTCACCAAACCGCAGGTCTTCACGCCCTTAAAATCATTTATGGTGCCTCTTGTCTTGCTCCTTATCTTGTTGATCTTGTCTTCGTAGACGCCGATCTTCCCTTCTTCAACAGCAAGCCTCGCCATGGTTTTGAGATTCTCTTCCTTCTGCCACTCCCAGGCGACTGCAGCACACATCTCGTCGACCTTCTCTTGAGGCCAATACTCGACGATTTCAAAAGCTTTCTTCGCCCTTTCGTACATTATCTGGATGTTATCATCATGGTCTTGCGGCATATCGATCTAACCTCCTTTTTTAAGAATCTCACTATAACCTTTCTCCCTCCTCACCTCCCCCTTGAAGGGGGAGGAGGTTTGGAGGACTTATTCTTTGCGATCCCCAGGCTTTGGAACTGGTCGATCCGGAGGACCATCATAATATTTGGGCCCTTGGATGGAGAGGTCAAGAAGGTTGATCATCTTCGTGGTTCGGGAAGCTCTCCAAGCTTTTTCTCGGGTCATCTCCTCAATCGCATGGGCTGCGCAGCTAAACCCTCGACAGAGAACTCCAATGGCCCATGCAGCAAGCGGACTAAATCCTAAGTCCATAAAAATGCAGTTGGCACCACCGATCACATTGGTCCAAACTTTCTTTCCATTGATCCTCTCAAAGGCCTTCTCAATCTCGATCTGGAAGTCGTGAAACTTACCCGCTACCCCCAATTCTCTGCCCATCTTCATGATCCGGATCGCCCTTGGATCGCCGTGAATGTGCTGCGGTTGCCCCAGGCCCATAATCATCTTTCCTTTATGATCTTTAACCAATTGCTCAGCAGCCTGGGTGAGGGTCCAACCATTCTCTTCAGCCATCT
>CAZFJD010000249.1:0-5109 GCA_964518775.1 uncultured Syntrophaceae bacterium | reverse complement strand
CAGATAGGAAAGATCTCCGGTGGCGAAGCGAATCATCGGGAAGACCTTATTGAAGGTTGTGGCAACGATCTCGCCGATGGCGCCGATTTCCAACTGCCTTCCAGTCTCTGTGTCGACGATCTCAACAATTACGTCCTCAGGGATGTGCATCCCTTTCTTCTCCGGACATTCATACCCAAGACAACCCACGTCCACCGTGCCATAAGTCTGGCGGATGAGGATATCCAGCTTCCCTTCCATCTTTCTTCGGAGCGATTCTGGAAACATCTCAGCACCCACAAAGGCAGCTTGAAGATAAAGATCCTTTCTTGGATCAAGGTGAATCCCCTCGGCCGCCTCTATGATCGCCATGAGGAAACTGGGCGTTCCCAAGAATCCCGTCACATGGAGTTGTCTCATCAAGTTGATCTGCATGGAGATATTTCCAGGACCAACAGGGACGACGGTTGCTCTTAGCATTCGGAGTGATTCGTCGAGCATCATGGCCAGGGGCGTAAGATGGTAGTTGAAGGTATTCAGAACTACATCCCCTCTCCTTATCCCGCAGGCAAAGAGGGCCTGGGCCCAGCGGATATCTTCATAATCCAACTCCCCAGGTTCAAACACCGGTCCAGGTGAGATATAGATTCTTCGCAGGCCTCCCCTGGGAATGACCTCAAATCCTCCTAATGGAGGAGCCTCCTTCTGAGCAGTGATTAAATCGGCCTTCTTGGTGATGGGCAGTTTCTCGAGATCCTTGAGATCCTTTACGTCTCTTGGTGTCAAACCCGCTGCGTCCAACCTCGAACGAATCGACTTTGAATGACGGTATCCATAACGAAGGATCTCAGAGAGCTTCTCTGTCAAATAGATCTCCCGTTTTCGCTTGGACATCCTCTCCTTTTTCCTATCGTAATAGCCTTTTGTCCGATCGACCATCTTCTTCTCCCTACTAATCCCCCAACCCCCTTCCTGCCTGCCGACAGGCAGGTATTAAAGGGGGGAGAGGGGGGATTAAAGTTCGCTGATCATAGGATGAACACAGGATCAACATCAATATCCAGATTCACGCCTTTGCCTTTTGTTTCGTCCTCAAGTCGGACCGCCAACGCCATGGCAAATCGATGAAGCAACTTAGGACTCTTCCCTTTCGCCAACATCTGCCATCGAAATCTTCCTCTCATCTTGGCAAAAGGTGCAGCACTTGGGCCTAAGAGTTCAACTCCCTTCCCATAGCCTCTTTTTAATAGATCTCGTCCAAGGCTCCCCATCTTCTCTGAAACTGCCTTTGTCTTCTTCTCACTGTTGCCAACCAACCTGAAATTGATTAGCCTTGAAAATGGAGGATAACCGAGAGCCTGTCTGAATCCGCTCTCCTCCTGATAAAATCCAACAAAGTCGTGGTCCCTTGCTTTCTGAATACTATAATGGTCAGGATTAAACGTTTGGATCACCACTTCTCCAAAGAACTCTCCTCTTCCTGCCCTTCCTGCCACCTGGGTGAGAAGCTGAAAGGTTCTCTCACTTGAACGGAAGTCAGGAAAATGAAGGGACGTATCCGCAGAGACCACGCCTACAAAGGTCACATTTGGAAAGTCATGGCCTTTGACGATCATCTGGGTCCCCACCAAGATATCGATCTTTCCAGATTCCAGACCTTTTAGAATCTGCTGATGGGAACGCCTCCGGGAGGTCGTGTCACGATCCATTCTGCCCACTTCTCTCTCCGGAAATAAAGACCTGATCTCCTGCTCTAAGCGTTCCGTCCCGATTCCCATTCCTTCCAGGCCATGCCCTTCGCATTGCGGACAGTCTCCTGGTGCCCGGATTCGATAATCACAATAATGGCATTGGAGAGAGCGATCCCGAAGATGGTAGGTGAGGGTGACACTGCAGTTGGGACATTTGAAGGTGAAACCACAATCCGGACAGAGGATGAAATTGGCAAATCCCCTTCGATTGAGGAAGAGGAGGCTCTGTTTCCCCTCTTCGATATTTTTCTGAAGTGCCGCTCTTAATTTCTCTGAGAGGAGACCTGTTTCATTCTTCATATCCACAATCTCCACCCGGGGAAGTGGTTTTCCTTCAATCCTCTCTGGAAGGGTTAAGAGACGAAACTTTCCTGTCTCTGCGTTATGGAACGATTCTAATGAAGGGGTTGCAGATCCCAAAAGGAGCGTGGCCTCATCCTGTTTCGCTCGAACGACTGCCAGATCTCTGGCATGATATCTTAACTTTTCTTCCTGTTTATAGGATGGGTCGTGCTCTTCATCCACAATGATGATGCCAATGTTCCTAAAAGGTGAGAAGATGGCGGACCGAGCACCGATCGCGATCTTCACCGTTCCCTTCCAGATCTTTCTCCATTGGTCATAACGTTCTCCCCTCCCAAGCCTGCTGTGAAGGAGCGCGAGATTCTCTCCAAAGCGGTCCTTGAATCGGGAGATAAGTTGGGGTGTAAGCGAGATCTCTGGAACAAGGACGATCGCTTCCCTTCCCTGACTCACTACCTCTTCAATAGCCCGAAGGTAGATCTCCGTCTTTCCACTTCCTGTGACCCCATGGATGAGAAATGGAGAGAATCGTCTCTCATGAACGCCTTTTAAGATCTCATCGACAACTCCCTTTTGATCAGGGGTGAGTTCAGGTCTTGGGTAGGCCTTCAATTCAGGTTGAAGAGAGAGATCACGGCAAACCTCTCGGTGAGAGATAGAGACGAGACCTTTGGCATGAAGCGATTGGACAGCCTTGGGTGGCGACTTGAATCTTTTGCTCAACTCAGAATAGAAGACTTCTCCCTTCTCCTCCACCCACTTCAGGATCTCTTTCTGCTTTCTTAATATAGGCTTGGCAGGCTCAACCCCTTTATACTGGATCACCTTCTCCAATTTCGGTTTGACCTCCCTCTCTTCCAAGCCCACATCGATATTGAGGAGATCTTTCTTCTTCCAAGAAAAGATTTGTGATCTCGTCACCTCTCCAGAAAATTTCCTCAATACCTTCTTTAATGCAACCTTTCCAAATTTCTCGATTTCTCGGAAGATCTCCTCCTGAACCGCTTCCAAACATCCCCGACCCAATGATTCCTTTCCAGTTGGCGTGAGCTTCAAGATCAGTTCGCTCTTCAAATGGAGCCCTGGTGGAAGCCCGGTTTTTATCACCTCCCCCAAGGGATAGATGTAGTAATCCGCAACCCAGCGATAGAAGCTGAGCATCTTTGGGTCGATCAGGGGGGCCTCATCGAGGACGTCCTCAACCTCACGCAGTTTCTCTTCCACCTCTTTTGGAGAACGATCCAAAAGTTCGATCGTAAAACCACTAACCTTCCTCCCCTTAAAAGGGACGAGAACCCTCATCCCCACCTGAAGAGAATCTCTCATCTTCTCAGGGATGCGGTAATGAAATGTCTTGAAGACAGGAAGGCCAACAGCAACTTCAACAATCTCCTTCATCGTCCCCAAATTATCTTCTTTGCCCTGGTTTGTCAAATCTTCCCACTTAACTTAATCTGCCATTGCGATTCTGCCTATGGCGGGAGAAGCAATCTCGTATTTTGACAGGGATTTCCTCCTTTACACATTCCTTCCAAAAAACTATAATAGGCTTAATCTTAAAGGCAAATTGGGGCAATAACTTAGGCAACATTCATATTCAAATCTCGATGGATCTATGGAACTTTTTAAAGGACTTTTTTCTTCATTAAACCAAGCAACCATAAGATATATGGTTGCAGGTGGTATCGCCGTAAACCTCTATGGAATTGAAAGAGCCACAGCCGATATAGACCTTGTTATTGAGCTCGAAAAAGAGAACCTCTTAAAATTCATAAAAGTCGTTGAAACACATAGTTGGAGACCCAAAATCCCGGTTAAGCTAAACGATTTTGTAGACCCTAAGAAAAGGGAACTATGGATGAAAGAAAAGGGAATGAAAGTCTTCAGCCTTTATGACCCGAAGAATCCCTTTTTCTTAATTGATATTTTTACAGAGATTCCTTTCGACTTTGATGAAGTATATAAACAGAGAAAAAAAATAAAGTTTGAAGAAATCTTCATCCCGGTTGTTCCCATAAAAGAGCTTATCGCTATGAAAGAAAAGTCGGATCGACCCCAGGATAGAGCAGATGTCCATTATCTCAAAAAAATCATGGCCGGGTGGAAGGATGAATAAGAGGGCGTTGACTAAGCTGGGGGAGATACCTCTCCTATATTACAAGACAAGAGAAGAGATCGAAGCCTATTGTAAGAAGCCGGTAACGCTAAAGCTTCAGTGGCTTGAAGCCCAAATGGAATTTTTCCACAAAGCAATGCCTCCGAAGGCAAAGAGGATCAGAGAGAAATTGCAGAAACCTGGCTTGAGATTATCGATCAGGGGTGCTTCTCTTAGCAGGGAAATACTTAAGGAAAAGAGACAGTCTAAAAGATAAGAATCTTTTTTAACTCTTCAGCCCTATCTTTTCTTCTCCAATCGGGAGATTGGAATGTATGAAACAAGCCATTAGACAGATATCCGATCTTGTTGAGCCCTTCGAGCCCTGGCTTGAGGCCTTGGCACAAGAGCCCTCGCCAAAAAATTATTTATCCAGAGGGCTTCGCGGATCGACAGAGAGTGATTTTGAGGGGAAAAGCCAGAAGCAGCCCCATTCCTTCCCAGCATTCGGATATTCCGTTTCAAGGGCATCGGGAAGGTAGACTTCCCCGTGTCCTTCTGCAAAGTCCTTGTCATGCAGTATTTTGACTTCATCAAGGTGTAGCTTCAGTTTGTCTTTTACTGTCTGAGGCAATATCGTTGTTCTGTCCTTGTCCCCATTCAGGAACAAGAGAACAGGGAAACAGAAAGTCTTGAGCTGCGGAGGCTGAATCGGATTTATGGTAAGACGAACTGGAGAAAACGGAAGGGAATTGCTAAGATTAAATTGGAAGATGGGACAGTAAGGCTTGCAGAACTCCACTGGTATGAAGGCCACTGCAAGGGAAGAAAGGAAATTAAAATCAAAAAATACTTGGAGTAGAAAACAATGAAACAAAAATTTCTGCTTTGCATTGATAACGAGGGTTACGAAGCATCCTTGGAGATACGAAAGTTGTATGAGACGATTCCAGACAAGGAGGCTGAGCGTCACAACCAGGT
>CAZFJD010000248.1:0-5112 GCA_964518775.1 uncultured Syntrophaceae bacterium | reverse complement strand
CGCCGCGGTTTTTTTCAGACAGGAAGCCAACGTGGGGTAAGCAGGATGAGGAGAAGAACAAGATCATGCCCACCAACAAGATCTTGTATACCATATTAGATTTCTCCCAAGAGTAGAAAAAGCTTCGGAAAAGGACGACGAAAAAGTGAAACCTATAAAAAAATGGCATAGAGCATCAAGTCTTGTCAAGTTAATTTTTACGGCCTGTTACTGAGGTGCTGATTTATTTTCAATTTTGTAAAAAGCTGTTCAAATTTGTTCCGTGTCTTATCTGTTCCGTTTTCCAATCACTGATTCCTATTCTTGAAAACCTACATTGCCTCCCGTTGGTTGGCCCATTTTAGATCAGTTGACCAACCATGTCTTCGATCCCCAGATTTGTGAGAAGCTTCTTGGTCGGTATATGGCAAATCTTTCAGCAAGTTCTATGCCAAAACGATCGGAAGGTACTTATTGGAGCCGATTGGAGGAATAGGGAGATTCTCGGTCCCTATGTGATGAAGATGCTTATGTAAACCCCGTTAGAAGGTCTTTGGTCTTCTATCGGGGCAAGCAGCAGGGCTTTCTAACGGGATAAATAAGAGACTTTAAGGATCCGTTCCTGTTTTGATCGGCAATTTTTCATCCGCTGACCATTCCACCCAGGATCCTCTGTAGAGACGAACATTGGAAAAACCCAGAAAATATTTCAAGGTGAAGTAAAGATGGCTGGCCTCCCTTCCTGTACGGCAGTGGACGATGATCTCCTTATCTTTTACAACACCTACTTCCGAGAAGATCCTTTCCAGTTCTTCTTTCTTCTTCCAAACCCTTATTTCATCTCCTTCCAACGTGGTCTCCCAGAAGACATTCCGGGCTCCCGGGATATGACCCCTCCTGATCTCTTCCCCCTCCTCGCCGCTGTATTGCGTGGGAGGTCTTGCATCCACGATCACAACACCCTTCGATGAGAGTTGGCTTCGAACCCATTTCTTTTCGGCCAGGGTTTCTCGGATCACCTTTCCAAAAAATTTCTTGGGAATGAGAGAGGGATAGGCTTGAGTCGTTGGATGTCTCTCTGAAAGCCACTTCTCCCAGCCACCATTTAGGATCCCAAACTTCTTGTGTCCCAAAAAATCGAGAGTCCATGCAAGAAATGTAGCATTCGGATTGGATCTTTCGGAATAGATAACGACCCACATGGTATTGGAGATGCTTAAGCTGTCTCCGAGCAGCCTTTCTAAACAGATCCGATCGGGGGCCTGAGCAGGGGTGCCGCTTTCGGGAACGCGGAGGTTCTCAAAATGGAGATAGACGGCATTGGGAATGTGACCCTTCAGGTAGTCAAGAAGGGAAGTTCGCATATCGAGAATACGGATCGAAGGATGGTTCACAAGACCCGCCAACTCCACCGTTTCGACAAGCCTGGGGTGATCAAAATTCTTGAAGGGAGGCGTCTTGGCTGAGAGGTGATTTGGAAAAATAAGCATTAAAGAGAAGAACCAACCCCATTTAAAGATCGATAACTTTCCGTTTTTCATACGGCGGCCATCCTCAATGAGTATAAATAATCACCCCCTTTATTAAAAATGGGGTGGGGGGATTGAGAGACGTTTCTTCTCCAAGGCTTCTTGATAGAGTTGAAGGTAGGCCTTTGCCGATCTCTGCCAGGAGAAGTCCGAAGTCATGGCATTTCTCAGGAGTTGTCTCCAATGATGAGGCTGAGAGTAGAGGCCGATGGCCACTTTGATCTGGTTAAGAAATTCCTTTGAATCGTAGCGGACGAACTTAAAGCCATTGCCTTTTCCTGTGGCAGGGTCGTAGTTCACAATGGTATCATCCAGCCCGCCCGTGGCTCGGACAATAGGGATCGTCCCATATTTTAGGCTATAGATTTGATTCAGACCACAGGGCTCATACTTTGATGGCATCAAGAAGAAATCTGCTCCGGCTTCAATCTTGTGAGCCAGTCGGTCATCGTAAGCGATTCGAACCCCAGCTTTTTGCGGGTATTTGCGAGCGACTTGGGCGAAGAGATCGTGATACTTCTGTTCCCCGGTTCCAAGGAGGACAAACCCGATGTCGAGAGTGAACAAGTCATCCAATATCTCTGTCAGTAGGTCGAATCCCTTTTGATCCGCCAGGCGTGAGACCATCCCAAGGAGGGGAACGTTCTCGAGGGAGGAGGGGAGATTGAATTCCTTTATGAGATCCTTTTTACATTCTCTCTTTCTTGAGAGGTCTCGGGAATCATAGCGGGCGATCAGGTAAGGGTCGCGAGAGGGGTCCCAGTCCTGGTAGTCCACACCGTTGAGGATGCCATACAGGTCATCCTTTCGCTTTCTCAAAATCCCCTCCAATCCATAGCCATACTCAGAGGTCTGGATCTCTTCGGCATACTTTTGACTGACGGTATTGATCACATCGGCGTAGACGATCCCCGCCTTCATGAAATTAATCCTTTCCCAAAATTCGATTCCTTCTGGGTTATACATATCCATCGGCAGACCGGTGAGCCAGAACTTGTCTTTCTTAAATATTCCCTGATAGGCGATGTTGTGGATAGTGAAGACGACAGCCGTAGGGGAGAAGAGGGGATCGTTCTGGTAGATCGATCGGAGATAGGCCGGGATCAAACCGGTTTGCCATTCCTGATGGTGGATGATTTCCGGAGAGAATGCCATGGACTGACAGAGGAGGAGCACAGCCTTGGAAAAGAAGATGAAACGCTCCGCATTGTCGAAGTAGTCCCCTTTCGGTGTACTGTAAAGGTATTCTCTATCGTAGAACTCATCCCGACCGATGAAATAGACCGGGATATCCGGGGCCAATTGGCCTTGATAGATTTCAGCCTTGAGGACCTCATGGCCGATGGACACCTCGATCTCCTGCCCCAAATATTGGAGAGGAAGGCCAGAATCCTTGACCATCCTGTAGTAGGGCATCACCAACATGAGCTCACATCCCAGGCCCTGAAGAAATTTGGGGAGGGCACCTGCCACATCGGCCAGTCCACCTGTCTTGGCAAACGGGACACCTTCCGGAGTGACAAAGAGGACGCGTAAAGGAGTATCCATTTAACCCTCAATTCCGATACAAAACACGTAATTTGATGAAAAATGTCAAAGTTCAAATTCCAAAGTTCAAATCAATGTCAAATCTCAAAAGTCAAATGGGTTTTTCTATAGAAATGCAGTCATTAAGTCATTGGATGGCCCAACGACTGAATAACTTAATAACCAAAATTGTCATTTGATATTCATTTGACATTTGGATTTTGGCATTTGGAATTTTCACTTTTATCCTTGTCTCCCCAGAAGAGCATTCGGTGAGGGAATGGGATCTGGATCCCTTTCTCATCGAATCGATTCTTAATTCTTCTCCGTAACTCCCTTCCCACCTCCCACTGTTTCAGGGGTGCGGTCTTTACCATCACCCGGATGACCAGCTGAGATTCGCCAAATCGCTCCACCCCAAGGATTTGAAGAGGTTCAAGAATAGCACTCCTGTAAGGCTCTTCCGCCTCCAATTCTCTTCCGATCTCGGAAAGGAGGTCAATCACCCGATCAATGTCTTCCTTGTACGAGATGCCGACGTCGATTACCGACCGAGACCATTCCTTGGAGAGATTACTCACTACCTTGATCTCGCCGTTTGGGATGGTATGGACTCTTCCCTCTAAGTCCCTCAGAACCGTCCTGCGCAAACTCAATGATTCGACCAAGCCTGAGACGCCAGCGACCTCAATCGCGTCTCCGATCCGATACTGGTTTTCGAGGATGATAAAGAAGCCGCTGATCACATCCTTGACCAAACTTTGGGCTCCGAAGCCAATGGCCAGAGCCCCGATGCCAGCAGTCGCCAATAAAGGGCCTAACTCGATTCCCAGTTCCCCTAAAATCATCAGGATTGCGATGAAAGAGAGGAAAATGAGAAGGGCATGCCGAAGGATATTCCCTAAGGTTTGAGCCCTCTTCTTTGCTTCTGAGGCTTGGAGGGGATCCTTCTCAGGAACAAATCTTTCCATCCATCTCACAATCCATTTGGACATCTGGGAGAGGGCAATGAGGACGACCAGAATCCCGATAATCTTGATTCCAGAGGTGGTGAGCCAAGTGGCGATCGCTTTGAGTGTTTGAAGCATGGAGGCGTTTGCCGAATCAATGTCAAATTTCATGGTTCGACAAGCTCACCACGGTTTACCTTGACTTCATCCTGAGCCTGTCGAAGGATGCCATTTGAAATTACTTTTTCAGATTGGTCTATTCCGTTTTCCGGATCGCCTTCTCCATGCGATCCACGGCATCAGCCGTCTTGTTTCTTAAGGAATCGGTCATGGCCATCAAATCGTCGATCTGCTTCTTCAGGTCCACAGAAGAAGTCTTGGTTTCCAGCTGGCGTTTCAGCTCCGCTGTTCCGCCAGTGCGCTGGTAGGCAAGGATGGCAATGATAAGCGCAACCACTGCAATGAGAAGCGTGATGGCTTCCATGATCAGGGACCTCCTTCGATTTTTGAATTAAGATAATGTATCCCTTTGGGATTTTCAATCGATTCCTTTTCCGATTCCATTTTGGACAGTGGCACAGAGAGACTATGGGGAGTAACGATTCCAACGGACATAATCGCTTTGATGGCCTCCTCGATCGTCAAACGGGAGGAGAAGACCTTTTCCTTAGGGAGGAATAGAAGAAAACCTTGCGGAGGGACGAAGGCTGTGGGGACAAAGACGGTCACCCTTGTCTGATCTTCGTCATCGGTGAGCTCATTCGTCACAAAGCCGAGCATGTAATTTCCCTCCTGAGGAAATTCGACAAAGACTGCCTGGCGAAAGGAACCTTTTCGAGTGGCTGAGAAGGCATCGGTCAGTTGTTTCGAGGAGAGATAGATATTCTTTACAACTGGGATATTGATGAAGAGCCAATCTGTCCAACTGACCAGTTTACGACCCAAGACATTGGTGGCGATCACTCCGATGAGGTAGAGTAAGAGGAAGAAACCGATGATTCCTAATCCAGGGATCGAAAACTCTCGATTAAAAGGATAGATCGTCACGGGGGGCATGAGTGGACCGAGAATATTATCCAGGGTATTGAAGACAAACTTCAGGACGAAGAAGGTGATCCCGAGGGGCA
>CAZFJD010000247.1:0-5153 GCA_964518775.1 uncultured Syntrophaceae bacterium | reverse complement strand
TAGAGGATGATGGCTGGCATTCCGCCCATCAATGCCCCTGACATGAGCATGGGCCAGATGATCCGAAATTCTCCCACTGTCCTCGCGATTCCCAATGTCACGGTGACCATCGATTCTGTGCTCGTGAGGCAGATGACCCAGAGGAGGTCTCCCCAGGCTAAGAGAAAAGCAAAGATGATCGTGGCGACCATGCCCGGTGCGGAGATTGGAAGGATGACGCGAAAGAAGACCCCCAATCGGGAACATCCGTCCACCAATGCGGCCTGATCTAACGCATCAGGGACACGATCGATAAAACCCTTCATCATCCAGGTGGAGAAGGGAAGACAGATCGTCAGAAAGGCGATGATGAGGCCTGTCCGTGTGTCATAGAGGCCCAATTTGCTTAGGATCTTGAAATAGGGGCCGACCAGTAAAACTCCTGGAAGCATCTGCGTAGCAAGGAAGAAACCGATCAAAAATTTTCTCCCGTTGAACATGAATCTGGAAAATCCATATCCGGCTAAGGCACCAAAAAATGTGGAGAGGACCGCGGTCGCCAGGGAGATAATGGTGCTGTTAAGAAAGTAAATGCCGAAGTTCTTCTTCACCCACATATAGATATAGGCGTAAAGAGTAGGTTCGATGGGAATCCAGGTCGGAGGAACACGAAAGGCCTCAGCTTCGGTCTTGAGAGAGGTGGAGAGCATCCAGATAAATGGCAAAAGGGCGTAAATGGAGACCAGGATGAGAACTCCGTACATCTCGATATTGGAGAAGAACTTCTTTTTAGAGCCTTGAACCACTCCCTATTCCTCCTGACTGATCATCCAGATATAAGGGAGGCTGATCATCAGCAGCGCAATGGTCATGATGACCGAAACGGCTGAGGCATATTCAAACCGGAAGAATTGAAAATACTGCTTATAGATATAGGTGGAGAGGACTTCGGTAATGGTACCCGGCCCTCCCTGAGTCATGGCCTGAATAAGGCCGAAACGTCTCACCTCCCAAACGATATCGAGAGCCAATGCAACGACGAACATCTTTTTTAGGCTAGGCAGTGTAATTCGAGAAAAGAGTTGCCAGCGGGAGGCCCCATCAATGGCTGCCGCTTCATAGAGCACTCTCGGAATGGATTGAAGCCCAGCAAGAAGAATGAGCATCACAAATGGAAACCCCCTCCAGAGATTGACAAAGATCACACTTAAAAGGACTATTTTGGGATTGTAAAGCCATGGGATATGCGTGGAGATCAATCCCACCTTGATTAAAAGATCGTTGAGAGCGCCATAGATGGGATCATACATCCATTTCCAGATGATCCCTGCCACGACATCAGGAACCACCCAGGGCAGGAGGGCGATTAAACGAAAGAGAGGTTTTGCAAAGATCTCTTTATTAAGGATCAGCGCAACCCCCAATCCCAAGAGGATATGGCTGGCCACGCTCAGCGTGACGAAGAGAGCCGTATTGCCAAAGACCTGACGAAAGATCGAATCCTTAAAAAGAACGGAGTAGTTGCTGAAGGTATAGGAAGATCCTCCGCCTTCCGGGTAGATACTGTAAAGGATGCTTTGGATGGCAGGAAAACCCAGAACGAGGACGAGGAGGAGAGTCCCTGGAAAGACAAAGGGAATCCACATGTGTTGGTCTTTGATCTTCATGAGTTTCATTCTTGTTATTCAAAAAGCATCTCCCCTCTCCTGCCTACCGGCAGGCAGGGGAGGGGATGAATTCAGGTGGTTTATTTCTTTCTCGCAAGGATCCCGTTGATTCGCTCGTGGGCATCGGCCAAAGCCTTCTCCGGAGGCTTCATCTCTGTCATGGCCTCCTGAACGGCCGTTGTAAAGGTATCGACGATTTCAGGCCATTGCGGTATCTGAGGAACCACTTTCCCATAAGGAAGTTGTGAGGCGATAACGCTCGCAAACTTGTCATTCAGGATTTCAGGAGCCTTTTCACTTACATCCTTTCTCGAAGAGGTGACACGGTTTTTGACGAACCAATTAAGCTCCATCTCTTTCGAGGTGATGAACTTCATGAGCTCCCAGGCTTCCTTCGGATGTTTGGTATTCGGACTCATCACCCAGGACGAGAGCCAGATGGTAGTCACTTTATTCTTCTTGACGGGGAGGGGAACGGCATCGAGCACATCGAAGGCCTTTAATTCAGGATTGATGGCGTTGACGATAGGAGCCGTCCAGCCCGACCCAATCTCCCAGGCAATCTTCCGATGGGCTAATTGTGTTCTGACATCCTGAGGGTTCATCGAAGTGACACCGGGAGGCATCACCTTGTGCTTCGTATAAAGCTCAATGAAGAATGTAAATGCTTCCTTTGCCTCTTTTGAATCGAGAGCAGACTTCTTATAATCTTTGGTGAGATAATCCCCACCAAAGGACCAGACGAAGGGGCTGAATCGGAGTTCAAATCCTGGATCTTTTGCTCCCGGAAGGGCAATTCCCCACCTCTCAGGCGCTTTGGTTAACTTTTTATTGTATTCAAGGAACTCCTCCCAGGTCTTAAGCTTTTTGGCATCCAGTCCGGCGGCCTTAAAGAGCTCGGTGTTATAAACCAACACCATCGACATATAATCGCCAGGCATGGCGCGGACCTTCCCTTTATGTTTCATCATATTCATACAAAGGGGATACCAGGGCTCAAGAAATTTTGCTCCTCCCTCCTTATCGATGAAAGTGGTCAAATCCATTGCAAAGCCTTTGTCAAAAAACATGGGAAGGGAAAAGGCATGGACATGGAAGATGTCTGGACCCTTTCCAGCGGCTAACTCCACGGTGTACTTAGTTTCTTTCTCCTTATAGGAGACAGGTTCCAAAGCAATCTTGATGTTGGGATTCCGTTTTTCGAACAGGGCCATGGCGTCTGCGAGGGTTTTATCCCAGGGGGATTCAGTCAGATGCCAATCTGAAAAACGGAGCGTCACCTTCTCCTGGGCACTTACAAAGGTGGAAAATCCAATAAGGACTACCATACCTAAAACGACATAGGAACTAATACGAAACCATTTCATTTTTCCCTCCTTCTTCTAAAAATTCTTAACGATGAACTATGAACGATGAACTATGAACTATGAACGATGAACTGCGAACTAAAATCACCTCCTTCCCTGAAAACCCAACCTCTCCGAAATTTTAAAAGCCCTCTCCATCACCTCCTTTTTCAAGTTCTCTTGAATCAACTTTTTTGTGACTCGGAAGGCTGGACCAGAGATACTGATCGCAGCGACGACCTTACCCGTTTCATTCCGGATAGGGGCGGCCACGCACCGGATCCCCCTCTCGTTCTCCTCATCGTCGATGGCGTATCCTTGACTCCGTACGATTTTTAGGTGCTCTTTCAACTCCATCGGATCTGTCACTGTATTGTCGGTCCTCTTAGTAAGACCTTTCTCATTGATGAATTCATTCAATGCTTCCTCGGAAATATCAGCCAACAAAACCTTCCCCACTGCGCAACTGTGCGCCGGATTTCGGAGGCCAACTCTGGAGGCCATCCTCAAGCCAGGAGTGTGCTGATCCGTTTCCACTTTCTCAATATAGACGATCTCATTTCGGTCCAGGATGACCATGTGGACTGTTTCCTTTGTTCTCTCCGCAAGCTCCCTCAGAAATGGTTCTGCTTCTCTTCGGAGATCGATTTGACCGAGGAGAAGGTTACCCAGTTCGACTAACTTGAAACCCAAGAAGTAGTTTCTCGTTTTCGAGTCCTGCCGGACATATCCAAGATAGGAGAGGGAAGAGAGGAGCCGGTGGGTTGTTCCTTTGGGAAGTTTGATCTTGGAAGATAAATCTCCGACGCTAATTCCTTGAGGACGTTGACCGAGGATGTCAAGAATAAAAGAGGCCCTTTCAATCACTTGAACGAAATTGTTTGGTTTCTGACTTTGGGAAGGGGCCATGTTTCTATATCGTAATACGAAATGGTGTTCCATTATTTATCAATTTCTAAAAAATGTGTCAAGCCCTTTTCTGCCTCATGCTGTCCCTGCATTATTTTAGAGATTGCTTTCTCTTTTTGTGTCATTCCCATGAAAATGGGAATCCAGCATAGTATTGGCATTATCAAAAGACATGGATTCCCCGCATCGAGTGCGGGGCAGGAATGACAAACGGGAAAATTTTCATCATTTATATAGGTGGCCAAGCAGCCATGGGGAATTTCTATAAAAAAGTTGACAAAAAAATTCTTAATCTATAGTGTCAGCTCTTGAAGGTTGGTCATTTCAGCAGAGGAGGATCATCATGTCTGCGCAGAAAGCGAAAGAGAATGCGAAAGAGTTCCATTTCCTTTTAGAAGAGGCGAAAAGACTCGGGGCTCTGGAGGCAAAAATCATCGGTTCGAACAAGGTGGTCGTGGAAGATCGTGTGTTGCTCAAATGCCGAACAGGATGCGACTCCTACGGAAAGAAGTTTGTCTGTCCTCCCTTCACGCCCACTCCTGATGAATTCAGGAAGATGCTGAGGGAGTATAGAAAAGTACTCCTTATCAAATTCCCTGCGGAGGCTGAGGCCGAAGAGGATGTCGGCAGAAACCTTCATAAGAACCAGTATTCACCTGAAACCCCCTCAGCTCTTAGAGAGAGGACGAAGGATTTCTGGGATGTATGGGGTGGCGATAAGAGGCGCATCCTTTTAGCCATGCTCGAATTGGAGAAGTCTGCATTTAATCGAGGTTACACAGTGGCCGTATCATTAACCGCAGGTTCCTGCACCCTCTGTGCGAAATGCGATATAGAAGCCACGTGCACCCATCCCACCATGGCCCGATATCCAGAGCATGCCCTGGGAGTGAATGTGAAGAAGACTCTTAAGCATGCAGGGATGTCGATCAGATTTCCGTTCGAGAGGCATCCAGAAGGCGTTGGGATGCTTCTAATTGATTAGCCTGGATGCATTCTAATTAGGTTACCTGACTACTATTCGACTTGACAGGCGCTGGTCAGATAAAGCCCTTCCTGGCGAGTACACCTACTTATCTACAATAGAGGCATACTTCAAGAGTCGCAGATTTCCGATAGAAATCATCAGGCTGGCAGATATATGAAAATGAAAATCAAATCCCAACATCCTTTTTGATAGTCTAAGGACTGCGTATGAATGACAGAAATCGCAACCATTGGAGTTACTCCGTTCGGTTTTGGAATCCTGTAG
>CAZFJD010000246.1:0-5180 GCA_964518775.1 uncultured Syntrophaceae bacterium | reverse complement strand
TTTTATACCGATCAACAAGCCAATGTTGGATTGTATCTCTTATCTCGCCGATCATCTCAATGTCCCATTCTATCTCACTTCTTGAAGGATTGAGTCGTTTCACGAGATCATAAATTTGGTTATCGACAAAATCCTGGCGCTTTAATTGTTCTTCAGTAAAGTTCTGCACACTTCATCTCCTTTTCTTGTTTTAAACTATAAAGCGATGCCATTTAGGCAGCTTTCCCCTTTTGAGGTGCTTCATTCTTTAACTCTTCCTTGACTTCAAGATGACCCTTAACAGATTATCTCATTGAGACCTTCAATAATTTGATCCAACTCTTCTGGAGATACTCTACCAATCCTTTTCCCAATCCGTTCGACTGAGAGTGTTCGAATCTGGCTTATCTTGACCCATGAGCGTTTTGGTAATTCAGCAGATCCTAACTCAAGGGTCAAGGGAAACCCTGCCCTCTGGGGTTGACTTGTAATCGCCATTGCAATAACTGTCCCCGAGCGATCATTAAAAACATCCTGGCTAATAATAAGGACGGGCCGAAAACCAGCCTGCTCCCTTCCCCTAACAGGGTTTAGGTCCGCCCAACGAATCTCACCTCTCAGTATTCGGGCCATTCCCCTAACTCCTCAGACATTCCCTCTTCTGCCAAAGCCTGTTCAAATTTCGGATCGAGCTTGGCACATTCTCGGGCCAGTCGATTTCGCTCCAACCGATCTAATTTTTCTTCAATTGCCTTCTGGACTGCCCTACTCCGATTGTTGAACATGCGGTTTTTAACGAGCTGATCGAGGCGGTGAAGAGTTTTTTCGTCGAGCGAGATTGCAACTTTTGTCGTAGCCATGGGTACACCTCCAGTATTACAATATATCATACCACCTGAAAAGTCAACCCTTCGGCTCCCCAGTGTCTTTTGACAAATATTTCCCCCACCTATTGAAGGGATAAAAATTTAAGGATAAGAAGTTAAGTACCAAATGCAAATAGATTTGCATTTAGTAGCACTATATGCTAACATGCTCGCATATGGTACTAAGAACTTATTGGTTAAAAATGGTAGAGGAAGCTTGGTCACGCAAATCCATTGTTTGGCTCTCAGGAGTGCGCCGCGTAGGAAAAACTTTTCTATGCAAGACCATTCCGGATATTGAATATTTTGACTGTGAACTCCCCAGTACACGCCGACAGATGGAAGACCCTGAAGGTTTCCTGTCGAAGCTTAAAAACAAGAAGGTTGTAGTAGATGAAATCCATCGGCTTCCCAATCCATCTGAATTTTTAAAAATTGCAGCAGATCATTTTCCGTCCATCAAAATAATTGCCACTGGTTCTTCAACCCTCCAAGCTTCTTCTCGTTTCCGTGATAGCCTTACTGGACGGAAAGCCGAGATTTGGCTCACTCCAATGATGTCACAGGATTTAATAGATTTTGGTAATCAAGATCTATCTCATCGCCTCCTTCGAGGCGGACTACCACCTTTTTTCCTAAGTCCAAATTTACTGGAAACCGATTTCCAAGAATGGATCGATTCTTACTGGGCAAAAGATATTCAGGAACTTTTTAGATTGGAGCGCCGTACTTCCTTTCAGAGATTCTTGGAACTGCTCTTCATCCAAAGCGGTGGACTGTTTGAAGCTACAAGATTTGCTATCCCCTGTGAGGTAAGTCGAGGCACTATCAGTAACTATCTTGCTGTACTGAGTGGTACATGGGTTATCCATGTCATCCGCCCATTCTCAACACGCCGTTCTGTAGAAATCATCTCTGCTCCCAAAATCTATGCCTTCGATACAGGTTTTGTCTGCTATTTTCGGGGCTGGCATCAATTGAGAGATGATGACCTTGGCTTACTATGGGAACATTGGGTTCTGAATGAAATACATAGCCGCCTCCAATCACCGAGTGTGCGTTATTGGCGTGATAAAAGAGGACATGAAGTTGACTTCATTTTAATCCTGCGTGGGAAGAAACCAATTGCCATTGAATGTAAATGGAGAGCTGATAATTTTGAACCAGGGAATTTAAAGGCATTTCGATACCACTATCCGGAAGGACCAAACTGGATCGTCTGCCAGAATGTGGATCGAGAGTACATTCGCTCTTATAATAGCTTTAAGGTAGAATTCATGGGCCTTCAAGAATTTGGTAAAAAGCTTGACCAACTGGTACGTAAACATTAAATCACCTACTTTGTGTCACGACCGACGACAAGGGGATGTAATTGTCATCCCCGATCTGATGCCCATAATTTTGAGCCCTTATGAGTTGCCTTGAAGTTAGTTTTTTCTCCTAATCCCTTTCTTACCCTTTGACTTCATAAGGCCTTCCAAAAATTCTGAGACCGTCTGTATAACAACACCACCGGTAAGGCTCGGTTTATTCATAACCGGGCCGAAGTCCTTGATATCCCCTGTGAGCAGATGAGACGCCTTAAACTGGATGGCGGCTTCGAGAATAGGACGGTCCTTTTCTGGAAGAATGGCTGGACAGTTTCGACCTGATCTGGAAGGGACTTTTATAACCGTCGCTATTAACGATTCAAATCTTTTCAAATAGTCTGGAAATTTGATTGAAATGTTACGGCGGGCTTCCTCGATCGCATAGGAGCAGGACATGATCTCCCAATTTCTTTGCACTCCCAGCTCAATGATAAGCGCTGCTTTTCCAAGAGGATTATGTGCAGCTGTGAAGAGCACATTTGCATCAAGGAATAGGCGGATCAAGGTCGCTTCCTCAGGCGTTTTAAAAGGGCCTTCCGTTCGGCAGGTTGAAGAAGGTCTTCTTTGTCCCACTGGGCAATATCTTCGTCGGAATAGGTTTCAATTTCGATTACGGCTGCAGGTCGTAACACTATGACATTATCCCTTTCCTCAAGGGTCACAATTCCTCCGGATTGGATGCCCAAGCGTTTTCGTACTGAAGAAGGAAGAGTAATTTGTCCCCGGCTGGAGACCAAAAGATTTTGGCGCATATTCCCTCCTACATCAAGGATTTCGAAATTCAGTATAACAGAATTTCAGTAATTCGTCAAATCGCAGGCTCAAATATCGAAGAGACGCTTAAAGGCTTTGCATTATACACATGTGCATTATACAAATCAGCATAATATTCTTAACAAGAAAATAGAGATTCTTCGCTTCGCTCAGAATAAAAGGAAAGAGACCTAGAAAATCTCGCAGGTAGGGCTGCAGTAGATTTTATAATCCCCCTTTAGAAAAGAGAGACATTTTCAATGTTGACTCACTCAACTCCATACTGGCGCCGGTAGGAGAGAATGTAATTTCTCACTTCCTTTTTTGTCTTGAAAATTCCAAAGTGGCCCTCGCAGAGAATATCAGCATCGAGATCAAGTAACTTCCGAGTCGAACGATCCCAATCCTCAAGATCGGAGCTAAACTCCTCAAGGAGGGGCCCATGAAGATCCTGAGCAAAGATAATCCGTTTCCCATCTTTATCCATGTAGATGCATATTGATCCTGGCGTATGGCCAGGAGTATGGATGCAGATGACCCTCTCCCCTCCAATTTCTAATATCTCTTCATGGGAATTAAACTTCACATCCACTGGTGTTGGTGGGAATCTGGTCTGATACCAGGTAGCTGCTGTTAAAATCTGGTCTCCTTTTTCCAGAGGAGGGGCATCCAATTTGTGGATATAGATCTTAGATCCGAATCTCTTCTTAATTTCCGGAGCGCCCCCAATGTGGTCGATATGACAATGAGTAAGAAGAATCCTACTGATGTTTTTACAATCAAATCCTAACTTATCAATATTATTTATAATTTTATCCACGCTCCACCCAGCTCCTGAATCGATCAATATCAATTCCCCTAAATTTATCAAATAGATACAGCCATCCCGACCATCCGTGATATTCGGTCCTCCCACAATGAAAATATCTTTAATAATTTCAAACTGTTTCATATAGTCACCCCTTCCTTACCTCCTCCTTCAATCTTTTGTAATGTTCCAAAGTAAACCCATCCCACTGGCAAGGAAGGATGGAATTGTTATGATATAGAGGTTCGTTTTCAAGATCGAAGGAAGACATCTCCTTCGCGTTTTCGAAAAGCGGCGTTCCGGGAATCGGTGAATATTCCACAAGAATGGGCTTTGCACCAGTCTCTCTGGTAAATGCAATACTCTCCTCAACCTCCCCTACCCTTTGACCCGACAGTCCGACCATGATATAAACCCCAATCTCGTCACCTGCATATCCTGCTTTCTTCAAATTTCTGACAGCCCTTAGAAATTCACGATTATCCACCTTTCCACCAGTCTCAGATTGAATCACTGGATTGGATGTCTCAAGACCGAGACGGATCGTCTTAAACCCACTCCGAAAGAGGAGTCTAGCAACCTCCTCATCCACCTCTCTGATATGGAGGCTATTTGGCGCATGGAAATTGCAACGAATGCCTCTTCTAATCACCTCTTTTAAGAGTGGAATGATATGCTCTGATGGCTCTATTAGAAGGGCATCGTCATAAAAAGCAATGTTTTGGACAGGGTGACGGGTTGTCCAGTATTCAATCTCTTCGACAACCTTGAGGGGATCCCTTCTGATGAACCCTTTCGTTAAAACCGGAGTGGCGCAATACGTGCAGCGATACGGACACCCCGTTGACGTGGAGATGCAGACATAATCGAGTTGAGGATAAAGGTCGAAAGCAGGATAAGGCAACGAATCAATGCTCAATTCGGATTGCGGAACGCGTAACTGAGTTAATTCTGAAAACAGTTTGACTGCCTCCCATTCATTTCTTCCCTTAAATACACTATCTGCTCCAGAATGCTTTTTTGCGTGATCATAACAAAGTGTGGCGTAGATCCCGCCCAGGATGATAGACTCCTCTTTAAAGAATTTCCTCATAATTTCGATTACCTTAAATACACCAGGATACCAATAGGTCATCCCTGAAGTGATGCCTATAAGATCAGGCTTTTCTTCAATGAATGAGAGTCTTTTCAACAGCATCTCTTCAGGTATTCCATACTGACTATAATGCCGTGGGATCGATTTGAGAGGGAGGGGCTTCTCGATTCTTGTCTTATAGAACTTCCCATCACGATATTCCTTTCTTTTGACATGAAAGTCGAGGCAGTCGATCAAGGTGACCCGAAACCCACTCACCCTTAAGCAACTGGCGATAGAGAGGAGGCCCAGGGGTTTTATCCAAAAAT
>CAZFJD010000245.1:0-5205 GCA_964518775.1 uncultured Syntrophaceae bacterium | reverse complement strand
TGATATCAGCGGAGGGGCTGAGGCCTTAACGATATAGTAATTTAAGGGGTCAAGGAGTCGAGGGGTCGAGGATTTCACTTGAACCCTTGAGTTCTAAAATCCTTGGACCCTTTACACAAACTGAATTTGAGAAAATATTAAAGATCAAGGAGCTTAGGAGATGGCAAAAGGGAAAGTTGTACAAGTCATAGGGACTGTGGTGGATATGGAATTTCCTCAGGATGAGTTGCCAGCCATCTATAATGGCATCATCATCCCCATGAATGGCACGAAAGTCATCGTGGAGGCGCAAGCTCATATTGGTAACAATTGGGTGCGTGGTGTCTCTTTAACCTCCACCGATGGTTTGGCAAGGGGAGCTGAAGCCATTGATATGGGGACTCCCATCTCAGTACCCGTAGGTCGCGCAACCCTCGGTCGATTATTCAATGTCTTTGGTGAAGCGATCGATGGACTGGGTGAGGTAAAAGTGGATCAAAAATGGCCTATCCACCGTCCGCCTCCTCCCCTGACAGAGCAAGAGACTGTTCCTCAAATGCTCGAGACAGGACTGAAAGTGATGGATCTCGTCACTCCATTTACAAGAGGGGGCAAGATCGGTGCCTATGGTGGGGCTGGAGTGGGTAAGACCGTCATCATTATGGAGCTCATTCGCAATATTGCTGCGGAACATGGAGGGTTTTCCGTTTTTGCGGGTGTGGGTGAAAGATCCCGGGAAGGAAATGACCTATGGTTGGAGATGCAACGATCCGGTGTTATGGATAAGACTGTGATGGTCTTCGGGCAGATGAACGAAAGTCCGGGTGTTCGCTCTCGTGTAGCATTAACTGGAGTCACCGTAGCAGAATATTTCCGGGAGGTGGAAGGCCAGGATGTGCTTCTTTTCGTTGACAATATCTATCGTTACGTTCTTGCGAATATGGAGCTTTCCGCCCTTTTAGGACGTATGCCCTCAGCAGTCGGTTATCAACCCACTTTGGGTACGGACGTAGGAGAATTAGAAGAAAGGATTACGACGACGAAGAAGGGCTCTATCACCTCTTTCCAGGCAATCTATGTTCCTGCCGATGATTATAGCGATCCAGGCATCGTAGCGACTTATGGCCATCTCGATGCCGTTGTCGCCCTGGAGCGCTCGATCGCTGAGTTGGGGATCTATCCTGCAGTTGATCCTCTCGCTTCTACTTCCCGAATCCTTGATCCTGCCATTGTCGGTGAGGAACATTATCGCGTGGCTCGAGGAGTCCAAGCGACCTTGCAAAGATATAAAGAATTGCAGGATATCATAGCTATCTTGGGCATAGAGGAATTGAGTCAGGAGGATAAGCTCACCGTGGCCAGAGCCAGAAAAATTCAAAGGTTCTGCTCCCAGCCATTTCATGTTGCTGAACAATTTACGGGGACTCCGGGCAGGTATGTTCCCATCAAGGAGACCGTGAGAGGCTTTAAGGAGATTTTGGAAGGAAAACATGATGACCTTCCCGAAGCTGCTTTCTATTTGGTTGGCACCATTGATGAATCAGTAGAAAAGGCAAAACAGATCCGAGGATAATGCGTCTAAAACCTCTTTACATGAATTCCGAAACCGTCATTCCCGCGGAAGCGGGAATCCAACTCAAAAAGACTGGATTCCGGGTCAAGCCCGGAATGACAAACAAAAGAAGGGACTTCTGACGCGCCACACGAGGATAACCATTTAATGCTAACATTCAGATTAGAGATCGTCACAGCTGAGAGAATGGTCTATTCGGATGAGGTGAGTGCTGTCGTTGCCTGGGGAGTGGAAGGGCAATTGGGCATTCTTCCCCATCATGCCCCTTTAATGACAATGCTTCAGCCTGGAGATATACTGATTAGAAAAGATAAAGAAGAAGAATTCTTCGCCATCAGTGGCGGCTTTTTGGAAGTCCGCCCTGACAAAGTGATCATCTTGGCCGATGCCTGTGAGCGTGCTGAGGAAATTGATATCGCTCGCGCTGAGGAAGCAAAGAAGCGTGCTCAAGAGACGATGAAGGCAGCTCCTCTTAGTGCAGATGCAGCTGCTGCTGAAGCCGCCCTGCGCCGCTCTTTAGCCCGACTGAAGGCGGCTGAGAAAAGACGCCGCAAGCCCCCCGGAGCTATCTAACTACAATTCATAAACAAGAACCCCACCCAATTAGGGAGATCTCTTCCCTAAACTCAGTTCTTCCAAAAATTCAAAAAAAGGTGTATATTATAATTATGAATGGTGACTGACAACTCTTTCCGTGACGCCCAGATAAATTTTCGTTATCATTCATAAAAAAGAAATAGATGCCTACAGTATTAAGAATTGGACCATATCGGTTCTTCTTTTATGCGGGGGACCGGGATGAACCGCCTCATATACACATTGAGCGTGACGACAAGATTGCAAAATGTTGGCTTAACCCTGTAAGATTACATCGCAGCGGCGGTTTTAGCAGAGCAGAAATTGGTCAGATTTTGAAAATCATCGATCAACATCATCAACGATTCATGGAGGCATGGCATGAGTATTTCGGTAAATGAAATAACAGTTCCAAGTGTTGAGAACGTAATGATAACCGAAGACACTTTGAGCGTTGACCTTAGCGACGGACGCACCATATCTGTTCCTCTGGCATGGTTCCCTCGCCTTATGCACTCTACTGCAACGGAGAGGAGTAATTGGAGATTGATCGGTAAGGGACACGGCATTCATTGGGAAGATATAGATGAAGATATCAGCGTTGAAGGCCTTTTAGCGGGTAAACCGTCGGGCGAGAGCCAAGCCTCCTTCAAAAAATGGTTGAATAGAAAATTGTCCTCTCTCCCGAAAAGGCGTCCCAACCGCACCGCCAGAAGCCATAGCTGATTTCTCTTTCCTTACTTAGCGATCAAAGCCGGTGTAGGTTCGTAAGTTTATTTTTTAGGAAAACGTAGCAAAACAGCAAATATTGTCAGAAAAATTGAGGTGAAATGAATCAGCTCCTTAACGAATCGGAACGAATAGTATACGATATCTGCAAGAAATCATTCCTGTCACTATGGTGTTATGCGAACCCAGTTGGAAAAGCCTCAAAGGAACTCTGTGATATTCTTGTAGTATGTGATCCTGATGTCATAATAATTAGTGTTAAAGACATCCGAATTACAAATAGTGGTGATATTTCAACTGATTGGAAACGCTGGCGCAAACGCGCAATTGACGCCTCAGTAAAACAGATATACGGCGCTGATAAATGGATAGAAGAGGCATCGCATGTAATTCGTAATGATGGCAGCGTTGCGATTGAGTTGCCAGAGAAGAAAGTAAGACGGGTTCATCGAATCGCCGTTGCTCTGGGGGATGAAGGCAAGGCTCCAATTAAGTTTGGCGATTTCGGAAAAGGTTTTGTCCATGTTTTCGATAAGATTTCATTAGAGATAATTATGGGTGAGTTGGATACAATAGAAGACTTTATTGAATACTTGTCCGCCAAAGAAAGTCTGTATCTTTCCGGGCGGAAAACAATATACCAGGGAGGGGAGGAGGATCTTTTAGCTCTCTATTTGCGTGAGGGACGTCAATTTCCTGAGAAATTCGATTTGCTTATAATCGATGATAATCTTTGGGAAGGTTTTAAAAATAGTGAGCAGCATAGGGCTAAGAAAGAAGCTGACCAAACAAGCTATACTTGGGATAGGCTTATCGAAGTTCTGAGCAATGACATATTGCGAGGCAATTTAGAATTTGGTCCGAATTTAACCGATTCAGAATTAGCAGTGCGTACGATGGCTCGCGAAAATCGATTCGGCAGACGGCTTCTTGGACAATCCCTTATGGAATTCTATGAACTTGCACGTCAGAAAAAAGTTAGATCCAGAATGGTCCTAGGGAATTCGAATGTGACTTATGTGTTTCTTGCGATGCCTCATGATGAAGACAGGCAGTACAGAATCGCTGAACTTGCTGGACGCTGTTTTGTTGCCCGCGGGCTTAATCAGGATCGTAAAACTGTTGTTGGATTAGCAACAGAGCGATATGAGGAAGGAAAAGGTTTCTCTTTCGATTTGATGTACCTATACAAAAAAGCCTGGACTGAGGAAGACCAAAAACAGATGAAGTATGCTCAAGCCGAGTTTCGCTATTTTTCAAACCCGATATTCCAAAAAACTCATGGGGACGAATATCCTCAAAAAGAAGAATAGCTTTACCATTTCTAACATTTAGGGGGAGCTTGTGGACTTGACTATTGTCATTTAAAACCAATGGTCTAGGTCACTCTAACAAAGGCTTGACACCCGATGATCTACGACGTTTGGGATGAGATAAAAGGAAAAGCGACATGAAAGATCCTGCACAACCATTGGCAGAAGTCTTTGGGCATTTGATAACAGATGATAATGAAAAGGCCAATCGATACCGCTCTCGTCGTCTTTGTCCCTTTAATAACAAAGTCCCGAATTGCACAAAAGACAAATCGAAAGACCCACTTGGGGTGTGTAGCATTTATCACGAACGGAAACCCGTAATCACCTGTCCCATTCGCTTCCGTGAAGATTGGATAATTACGGATGACGCTGCATCTTTTTTCTTTAAGGAAGGAACGACTTGGAGCTCACTCACAGAAGTCAGGTTGAATGACTCAAAAGGTAAATCCGCTGGAAACATTGACGTTGTGCTCGCTGCTTACAATTCCAACGGGAAGGTGTATGATTTCGGAGCGCTGGAGATCCAAGCGGTATACATTTCCGGAAACGTACGCGATCCCTTTGAATACTTCATGAAAGATCCTAAAGGGCGAGCATCAATGGACTGGTCAAAGGAGCCGAATTACCCACGACCTGATTATCTTTCGTCTTCCCGGAAAAGACTTGCTCCACAACTTCTCTTCAAAGGGGGCATCCTCCATGGTTGGAGAAAGAAGATTGCCGTGGCGCTAAATAAAAGCTTCTTTGATACACTACCGAACATGAAACGTGTTTCCAGATCGAAAGCAGATATTGCGTGGCTCATCTACGATTTAGAGCTAATTAAAGATAAAAAACAAGGGGCAGGACAATACTCTCTGAAGAAGGTTGACGAAGTATTCACAGAGTTCGAATCTTCCCTTGTTTCGATCACCACGCCGTCACCTGGTAAGATCGAGGATTTTGTCAGGCTTCTTCAAGAGAAGCTTGATGAACACCTTGAAACTCCACCCGTCACCAAAACAATAGAGAAGCCATTTTGATATGACCAAG
>CAZFJD010000244.1:0-5236 GCA_964518775.1 uncultured Syntrophaceae bacterium | reverse complement strand
TGGCCTCCGGGTTGAAAAGATCACAGCCCAATCCATAGATCGTATCGGTTGGGTAGCCGATGACTCCTCCGTTTTGAAGAACCTCCACAACCCTTCGGATCATCCTCGCCTGTGGATTCCTTGGATTGATGGTGATGATCATCACTCACCCTCCTTCATCGAGATCAAACAATAGATAATAATCAAATCACAGATTCCAAATGAGAAATGATACCCAATAACCAAATTCCAATCATTAAAAGTTTCGAATATTGATTATTGGAATTACGTAGAAAATAACCCCCTCCCCTGGTGGGAGGGGATGAAGGGGAGGGGGAACTGATTTTATTATTCACCCTCACCCCCACCCTCTCCCGTCAAGGGAGAGGAGAGGCTTTTAATTTTCATCGTTTGTGGGTGACCAAAGTCGTCATGTAAAATTATTTGGATATTGGCCTTAGGCTATGTGTCTTGCTCTAACTCTTTTATCCGAACGCCTTTGAGGAAACGTTTGCTGAAATAAGGTATATCCAGATTATCCACCTTCACTTCCCTGTTGCGATTAGAGGCATGGACAAACTCATTATTTCCAATGTAAATTCCCACATGGGCATGATTCGGCTGTCGGGCTTTAAAAAAGACGAGATCGCCCTCCTCCAACTCATGTTTCTCCACCTTCTTACCGATATGTAACTGCTCCCTCGCAGTCCTTGGAAGATAGATATCAAAGATCTCGTAGATCCTCTTCACAAAGGCAGAACAATCAATTCCTTTTAACGTGGACCCTCCCAACCGATAGGGTGCTCCCAAAAAGGTCTTTACCACCCTGATGAAAAGATTCCGCTCTTCTTGATTGCTCCATTTCCCGAGGGCCCCAGGAGCTTCTTGCTTATCGATGCTCCCTCCTGTTACTCGTTGACCGGTCAGCTCTTCGGAATCTCCCAATTCCTCCGATGTCTCCAAGTCCTCACTTATTCCAGCTTTAGGAAGAGTGAGGATCTGACCGACCTTCAGGCTCGTCGAAGGAAGTTGGTTCATTCTTTTGATTTCCCCTATGGATAGACTCACCCTTTTCGAAATACTGCGAAGAGTATCCCCTTTTTTCACAACATAAGATTCTGTTTCTAAGGGGTGTTGTTTCGCAGCTTCCTTTGTCCCTTTCACGGTGGGGACAGGGATGAGGAGAACTTGTTTGGCCTTGATCGCATCTCCATCTAAGCCATTGATCTTTCTCAATGCCTCGATGCTCACGCCAAACGATTTTGCAATCTTGGAAAGCGAATCCCCCGGTTTAACCGTATACCGTTCTTCAGCGAATCCCCTATGATGCAAGAAAAACAACATGGCAAGGACGACCAGCCCCACCCTCAAAAAGGTCCATCGTCCCATCATGAAGTCCCTCCTTTCTTTATGCACAGTCATTTTCTTTCTAAAAAATTTCGGAAAGAGATCGGATGGGATGAATTGACAGATAAATATTTATACAAAACTCATGCCGAGAAGTCAACCCTTCGACTCCCCGGCCTGAAGGCCTGGGCTTGCTCAGGGTTGACCCTGAGCGGCGCTTCTTTACCCCGCCTTAAAAGGCGGGGCTTGGCGCCGCCGAACGGGTCAATCTTAGGTCCTTTTTTGGAAAACGATGACCTCTCCATTTTCTTCAACAATCTTACCATTTCGATTAGTTTGATATCTCTCTCCCTCAAGACCTCCTCCATCTTCCTCGCCGAGTAATCATAGAACCCTTTGCCTGACTTTATCCCCAGGCATCCCTTTTTCACGAGATCGACAAGAATTTTCGGTGGGACTTCCTTTGAGACCAAGTGAATGGAGGGGTTTCTCTCAAAGGTGAGGGCCAGATCCAGTCCTGTATAATCATATCGTTGAACCACTCCGATGGCAGGGATTCTCAGCCCTAAGCTATTCTTCACTGCTGTATCAATCTCCTCCGGAGTTGCATATCCATGATCCAAAAGATAAAAGATCTCCCTTGCCATGGCCCTTTGAAGCCGGTTGACAATATATCCAGGGATGAACCTCTTCATCACCACCGGCTGCTTTCCTAACTTCAATAAGAGATCCTTCACCGTATTGACAGCCTTCATCGATGTTCTTGGACCTTTGACCACATCGACCAATCGAATGAGATGGGCAGGGGCGTACCAATGGGCGATCAACACCTTTTCCGGCCGCTCCGTTGTCACCAATCGGAAGATGTTTAGGTAAGAGGTATTACTCGTAAAGATCGATCTGCGCGGACATAATTGATCCAGAGATTTGAACAGGTCTTTCTTTGCTTTGGGAATTTCAGAAATCGCTTCCACCACCAAATCCGCATCCTTCGCAACCTCAAGGGAGGTGGACGGATGGATTCGGTTTTGAATTCTTGGAATCGATTTTGAGTCGACGATCTTCGCTTCTTTCAGGGTCTGAAGATCGGAGCGAATCAGTTCAAGTGCCTTTTTCAGAATCCTTTCCTCAAGATCTACTAAATCGACCTCATAGCCTCCCTTTGCGAAAACGATCGCGATGGAATGGCCCATCGTACCAGCCCCCACGACCAGTATCCTCTTAATCCAATCAATTCCCATGATTGCACCTCAACATCTTTTTAGCCTCCACTTTAGAAAAATATAATAACGATCGCATTATAAGGTTTTTGAGACATGCCTGTTTGCTTTAATCATTAGGCCCACTTACCAAAGATCTTCAAATACTTTCTCGATTTTTCGTAGGCCTCGTTCAATTGTTCTTCCGATCTCTTCAGATCTGCCTCGCTGAGAGGCCTCACCACTTTGGCAGGGATGCCCAAGACCAAGCAGCGGTCTGGAATCTTCATTCCCGGAGGAACAACACTACCACTGCCAACAATCGAATTCCGTCCCACGACTGCCCCATCCAAGACAATGGCTCCAATTCCTACGACAGCACCTTCTCTGATGACACAACCATGGAGTATGGCACCATGGCTGATCAATACATCTTTTTCGATCAACACAGGATTGCCCTCTGGAGATTCGATTAAAACCTTATCCAAAAGCACGGAATGCTCGCCCACCGTAATTCGGTTGCTGTCTGCCCTGAGGAGGGCAAAGGGCCAAACGCTCACTTCACTTCCAAGGATAACCTCTCCGATCAACCTTGCCGTGGGATCAATAAAAACGGTCTCATCAAATTGCGGCGATTTTCCATCAAAGGGGATAATTTGAAAGAGAGAGTTTGAGGCCATAGCCATTCCTCTTCCTTAAATCCCAATAACCAAATTTTGAACATTGGTCATTGGGATTTATTTGATTATTGGTGCTTGCCCTGCACCATATTAGGTACAGGGCTTGTTATTTAGAATTTCTTATCATTCCATTGTCCCTCTCGAAAATGGCTGCGATGCCCAATCCCCCTCCGCCACAGATGCATTCCAAAGCATAACAACTATTCCGCCGCCTCATCTCGTGAAGCAGGGTTACGAGAACCCTCGTCCCTGTGCACGCAACTGGATGTCCAAGGGAGATGCCAGACCCATTCACATTGATTCTGGGATAATCCTTCTCTGTAAGGTTCATCATCTTAAGGTCTGCCAATACCTGAGCAGCAAATGCTTCTTGGATCTCAATCAGATCCATCTGATCGATCTCCAAACCAACCTTTTTCATCACCTTCTTCACAGCGATCGGCACGGTCACATAAGTGTGCCGAGGATCGGAACCAGCAACGGCAAAGGCCTTGATTGAGGCAAGAGGCTTTATTCCCAATTCCTTAGCCTTCTCTTCAGAAGTGACCACACAGGCAGCAGCGCCATCATTTTCAGAGGATGAATTTCCTGCAGTGCAAACACCTCCCAGAACAGGTTTGAGCTTGGCCAATTGTTCCAATGTGGTATCGGCTCTCGGATTCTCATCTCGGTCAACAATTAACGAGCTTCCTTTGGTTTGAGTGATGGAGACCGGAACGATCTCCTCCTTAAATCTTCCTGATTCGATCGCTGCAAAGGCCTTCCGATGGCTCTCAAAGGCCCAACGATCGCAATCTTCCCGAGAAATACCCTCCTCTTTCGCAGCGGTTTCAGCCCAAGACATCATCGCTGGCAGTATTCCATACCTCTCCTCAGGTTGGGACATCACCCTTGCCCTTTGAATCCGATCATAAAAAGGGATCCCCCATATGGAGAGGTCCCCGTGTCCCCGAGGCATCCCTCTTTTTCCTCCAATTCCCCATTTGATCTCACCTGGCACGTAAAATTCGGCATTGCTCATGCTCTCCACACCACCCGCCACGATGATTTCGGCATGGCCAGATTCGATTGTCATGGCCGCAAAACAGATCGCATCAAGACCGGTGCAGCAACGTCGATCCAGGGTAATCCCAGGGATAGAGTCAGACCATCCAGCCTTAAGAAGAGACATGCGAGCGATATTGACATATTCGCCGTTCTGGTAGGACTGGCCTAAAATCACCTCATCGACATGGATTGAATTCAGCCCTGCTCTTTTTACTGCTTCATTTAAGACCAAAGCAGCCAAATCATAGGCAGGAACTTCTTTTAAAGCTCCCATGTATCTTCCGATAGGTGTGCGAACTCCACTCACGATGACCGCTTTCTTCAATTCCTCTTCCTTTCTTCAATGTTTTAATGAGGTTTTAATTTGAACGATCCCAGTACTTCTGTAAGAGGAAGATGAAGGCCAATAAGATGTAACCAACAGCATCCGTGTAAAGGCCTGGCTTGATCAGCAGAAATGCGGCTGCAACCAGAACAACCCGCTCCCATGGTTTCAGAGCTTTAACAAACCATCCCATCATTCCAGCGGCCAAAGCAATGACTCCAAAAGAGGCGCTGATGACAGATGTGACGATTTCGAAAGCCGAGCCAATGAAGAGTAAAGATGGGCCATAGACAAACATAAAAGGAACGATAAACCCCGTGGCCCCAATTCGCATGGCCCACATGCCCGTGGGCCATAATTTGGCTCCGCCGATTCCAGCAGCGGCATAAACGGCCATGGCCACGGGCGGTGTGATGGCCGAGATAGTGGAAAAGTAGAAGACAAACATATGAGCCCCAATCTTGATGACCCCGAGCTTGATCAAGGCAGGAATAAGAAGAGCCGCCTGGACGATATAAGCTGGAGTGGTGGGCATGCCCATCCCAAGGACAATTCCGGCGAGCATGGTCAGGATCAAAGCAGGAATGAGTGATTCACCGGCGAGGAAGAGGACTAAGCTGGTGAATTTCAATCCCAATCCTGTCAAATTGATCACTCCA
>CAZFJD010000243.1:0-5327 GCA_964518775.1 uncultured Syntrophaceae bacterium | reverse complement strand
GCTCCAGAGGCGGCATAGCCAAGTGGTAAGGCGACGGTCTGCAAAACCGTTATTCTCCGGTTCAAATCCGGATGCCGCCTCCAGTGAAAATGAAGGGAGCAGGCGATTTCTCCTGATCCCTTTTTGTTTTTCATCTATGGGCTCCGTTGCTCTGATCTATAGCTCAGAGAAACTCGGGATTACTTCTGAAGCGTTATGTTTTCAAGGGGATAATCTTGTTGACAAAATATTTCGGTTGTGTATATTTTGAATTCAAAATTCAGTTTTGACAGAGGGTCAAAAGGTCAAGAAATTCAAAAAAAGAGGCAAGGAAGGAGGAGAACTCATTGAGTTATGATTTTCTAAACGGATTGCCCATAGGGCAGAAAGGAGGAGGGAATATGGGAAAGCAGAAGCGAAGTGAAATGAACAGGAGAACTTTTCTTAAGACTGCAGGGGTTGCCGCAGGAGCTACCGTTCTTACTGGAATCCCGGGCATTCTTGCGGCTCAGAAGCCACCGGCCTACCCAAAAGGGACAAAGCTCCATATGCTGCAATGGATCAATTTCATCCCGGATGGAGACAAGGTCTTTGTTGCCCAAGCAGCTGAATTTGGAAAACAGATGGGCGTGGAAGTCGTTGTTGAGCGAATCGGGATGAACGATGTCAGGCTAAAAGTCACCTCATCCGTTGAAGCCAAATCCGGGCCGGACATCGCACTCATCCCGAACAACCTTGCTCACCTTTACACGGAGGCCTTGATCAATGTGAGTGATGTGGCAGAGGCGATTGGTAAGCAACAGGGAGGATACTATGAATTCGCCAAAGCCAATGCCTTCTCCGGAGGCCGTTGGATTGCAGTGCCTCAGTTTGTTTACAGCTGGGCCTGGAACTACCGAGAGGATTGGTTCAAAGAGGAGGGAATTGCTAAATTTCCTGAGACATGGGATGAATTCCGCGCAGTTGGGAAAAAGCTGAAAGCCAAGGGTAGGCCCATTGGACAGTGCTTCGGCCATAGCGAAAACGACCCGAACAACTACCTCTATGCCCTCATCTGGTGCTTCGGCGGGATGGAAGTGGAAAAGGATGGCAAGACCGTTATCATCGACAAGAAAGGGACTTTGGAGGCCATCAAATTCAACACAGCCTGTTGGAAAGAGGCTTTTGATGAGGGAGGTCTCACCTGGGATGATGCGAGTAACAACCGGGCGTTCCTGGCTGGATCGCTCTCAATTACTGGAAACTCGCCAAGCATCTATATCGCTGCCAGGACAAAATTCCCTGAGATCTATAAGGTCATGAACCATGCGCCCATGCCAAAGGGACCGGCTGGCCGGTTCTATCAGCTTCCTTCCCTCAATGCAGGGGTATTCAAGTATTCGAAGAATCAGAAGCTGGCCAAAGAGTTTATCCGCTGGTACATGGATAAGAAGCAATATGCCGAATGGTTCCATGTCATGGATACCTTTGCCATCCCACCCACCAAGGAGTGGTACAATGATCCAGTCTGGATGAAAGACCCCAAATGCACCGTATTCAGAGACAATATCTTAGATGCCAGAGTGATCGGTTATGCCGGTCCTCCTGGGAAGAAGGCGACCGAGGTCCTCGCAAAATATATCGTTGTCGATATGTTTGTGAAGGCGATCCAGGGAGCGACACCTGAAGAGGCATTGAAGTGGGGTGCAACAGAGATGAGAAAGATCTATGGCGCATGATCCACTATTTCCGCACTGGCGAAAATCGCCAGTGCGGAAATCCAATCTTTGAAAGTTAACCACCGGATAGACCCACAGGTCAAGTCGAATGAATTGGTCGAAAGCGACTCGGAGAGAGAGGAAAGAATGGACCTTTGCTTTTCTCCTCTTGACCCCCGCCCTTTTCATGCTGGTGGTCTTCGTTTTCTATCCGTTCCTGAAAGGACTGTGGCTCAGCGTCATTGATAAGGAGATTGCCCGACCAGGAGTTTTCATCGGTTTAAAAAATTTTATTAAGCTCTGGAATGATGAAATCTTTCAACGTACAGCTCAAAATACGATTCTCTATACCATAGCAGCAACCATTCTGAAGCTGGGAATCGGGATGGTTGTTGCCCTTCTGTTGAATCAAATCATCAAGTTTAAGCGGATCATCCGGGCCTCCATGCTCCTACCATGGATTGTGCCAACAGTGTTGAGCACTCTCGCATGGAAGTGGATGTTTGATCCGACTTTCAGCGTCATCAACTTCTTCCTTTTCCATCTTGGAATGATCAATAAACAGGTCTCCTGGTTAGGGGGGCCTGTGATCGCCCTCACCTCCGTCATCATTGTCAATGCCTGGAGGGGAATGCCATTCTTCGCCATCACTCTACTCGCAGGACTTCAGACCATCAACCCTGCTCTGTATGAGGCCGCAGCCATCGATGGAGCCAGCGGTTGGCAGAGATTCTGGAATGTGACCTGGCCCCTCTTGATGCCCGTAACCATGGTGGTCGTCCTCTTTTCAGTCATCATGACCTTTGCAGATTTTCAGCTCGTTTATATTCTCACAGGGGGAGGTCCGGCGAACAGCACTCACCTCTTTGCGACCTATGCTTACCAGATTGGAATTGCCACGGGAAAGATCAGCGAAGGAGCGGCTGCCTCCTTGGCGATGTTCCCGTTCTTATTTCTTGTTGTGATTTTTCAACTCTGGTACATTCGAAGGGGAGAGGAAGTAAAGGAAAAGGTTAAAAGGAAGTAGATATGGCAATGGTGCTTGGTCGACGTTGGAAGAAGTGGCTCTATCTTTATCTTCCATTGGGTGCTATCCTGATTGGGACCCTTTTCCCATTTTATTGGATGGGGTTGACCGCCTTCCGTCCGGATCGGGACCTATATGTCCCCTGGAATAAGCCCAATTTTAATCCATTCTGGACGCTCCGTCCCACCCTTGAACATCTGGCTTTTCTTTTCAAAGAAACCCTTTTTGCGCGATGGCTGCTCAATACCCTATTCATTGCTCTTCTTTCCACGGGTATCTCACTCTTCTGTGGACTTCTGGCGGGCTATGCCATTGCGCGGCTCCGGTTTCCATTAGCCGGACCATTGGGAACGTGGATCTTCGTCACTTATCTGGTCCCTCCGACACTCCTCTTCATTCCCCTGGGAGAGGTAGTTCGGACGTTCCACTTGGGTGATACACCCTGGGCTCTCATTTTAACCTATCCCACATTTCTGATTCCGTTCTGCACCTGGTTGCTGATGGGATACTTCAGGACGATCCCCAAGGAACTTGAGGAGTGCGCACAGATCGACGGGGCAAGTCGCCTTCAGGCCATGGTGCACATTGTTTTTCCATTGGCTGTGCCGGGTATCCTGTCTGCGGGGATCTTCGCTTTCACACTTTCATGGAATGAATTTCTCTATGCGCTTGTTTTCATTTCATCGGTATCGCATAAGACGGTCCCTGTTGGAGTCGTCAGCGAACTCGTCCGGGGGGACACCTTCTTTTGGGGATCATTGATGGCAGGGGCTCTGATGGGTTCTGTTCCGGTGGCTTTTATCTATTCCTTTTTTGTTGAACATTATGTGAGTGCTCTTACTGGTGCGGTGAAAGGATAGCAGGCGATGAGCTGGATACTGATTCGTAATGGGCATTTGTTTGCTCCTGAAGATAGGGGAGTTCAAGACCTTCTCGTCGTTGATCAAGGTGTGGTAGCGATTGGATCGAATTTGGCCAAACCAAGTGACTCTTATCCAGTGGAAATCTATGATGCTCAAGACAGGATCATTCTTCCTGGATTGATCGATCCCCACATCCACATCATCGGAGCAAGCGGTTTGAGAGGCCCGGCTTCAAGAACCACAGATTTGCAACTCTCTCGCATGACAAGGGTGGGGGTGACGACCATCATCTCCCCTCTTGGGACAGATTGCGTGAGCCGGACCATCCCTGATCTCCTTGCCAGAGCGATGCAACTGGATGCTGAAGGGATCACTGCCTACTGTTACACAGGAGGATGGAGGAAACCTCTTCCCACATTGACAGGCGAACCACTCTTAGATGTGACTTATTTGGAAAGGGTTTTGGGAATTAAGGTGGCGATCGCAGAGGCGAATGCCCCTCACTTCTCAGTTGAAGAACTGAGCGTCTTAGCCCACGCCGCCATTATCGGTGGGAAACTTGCCGGAAAGAAGACCATTCTCCACACCCACATCGGCGATCGGTCCGAAGGTCTTCATCCTTTGGAAGAGGTGGCAGATCGAACAGGACTGCCTGTTGATCAATTGGTAGCCACCCATGTGAACCGTAACCCCGACCTCTTCGAGCAGGCCCTTGAATATGGTAAAAGGGGTGGGAGTATTAACCTCACGACACTGGAGAGGCCAGATTCTGGATATCCAAGGGCAATCCACGCCAGCCAGGCTGTCTTAAATGCATTGGACAGGGGTGTTCTTGATTCACGGATCACAATCAGCACAGACAGCGGTGCGGCTTTTCTAAGACCGAACAAGAGCACAGGGGATTCGGAATTCTACATGGCAGGTCCGGATTCGCTCCTGGAGACGGTTTGTGAACTGGTGAAGGCCGGGCTTTCTTGGAGCAAGGCCACAAGTTTTGCGACGAAGAATACAGCAGATTTGTTTGGATTGACGAGGAAGGGACGGATAGAGGTCGATTCGGATGCGGACGTTCTCATCCTGACGCCCTCGGCAGATGTAGACAGGGTCTACTGTCGTGGAAGGTTGATGGTAAAGGATGGAAAACCTATCGTCCGAGGACTGTGTGAAGAAGAGTCTTAAGGAGCTCGAGGCATGGGAATTTATAAGATTGCTGTGTTGCCCGGTGATGGCGTCGGACCGGAGCTGATCCGAGAAGCCCGGAAGGTGCTCAGAGCGGTTGAGAAGGTATTTCCGGATCTGCAATTCGATTGCAAAGAGTTTCCAACGGGTGCGCTCTGCTATCAAAAGACTGGATGCGATCTTCCTACCGAGACATTTGAAGCTTGCAGAACTTCAGATGCAATCTTTTTCGGATCGGCAGGACTTCCGGATATAAGATATTCTGACGGAACGGAAATCGCTCCGCAACTCACCCTCCGTTTCACATTGGATCTCTACGCTGGAATTCGGCCCATCAAGAAGTATGCAGGGGTTCCAGCCGTTTTGGCAAGCGATCCACCTATTGATTATATCGTCCTTCGGGAAAACACAGAAGGGCTCTATGCGTCTCGGGGCGGAGGCGTGCGAATTGGCAAGGAGTTGGCTGTCGACAACATGGTGGTGACAAGGAAAGGAACGGAGAGGATCGCGAGATATGCGTTCCAACTTGCTAAGAAGAGGAACGGCGCGCCGGCAGATGGAAGGAGACGGGTGACCTGTGTG
>CAZFJD010000242.1:0-5360 GCA_964518775.1 uncultured Syntrophaceae bacterium | reverse complement strand
GGGTGAGGGGGAATGAGGGAGGAGAGCTATGAAAACAACACTCAGTATCATCAAAGCTGACATCGGAAGTATTGGGGGACACATCCAGCCCAGTAAGAAATTGGTTGAAGAGGTAAGGACTTATGTCGCCGAAAAAGGCAGAGGATTTATTCACGATTTTTTTATCAGTCATACTGGAGATGATATTGCTATTCTGTTTTCTCATGCATTGGGAAAGCTGAATGAGAAGGTTCATCAATTGGCTTGGGATGCTTTTGTTGCCGGTACAAAAGTGGCTAAGGAGCAAGGGCTCTATGGTGCAGGCCAGGATTTGTTGAAGGATTCCTTTTCAGGGAATGTGAAGGGAATGGGACCAGCTGTGGCCGAGATGGAATTTGAGGAGAGACCGAATGAGCCCTTCCTTTTCTTCGCTGCTGATAAGACCGATCCAGGTGCTTATAATCTTCCTCTCTACTTGGCTTTCGCAGATCCCATGTACAATGCAGGATTGATGCTTAGTCCTTCAATGAATAAAGGATTCCGATTCCTCATTATGGATGTCAACTACACGGAGGGGGATCGGGTCATTGAATTGAATGCCCCTGAAGAGATCTATGACATTGCCGCCCTTTTGAGGGACAATCAACGTTTTGTGGTTGAAGCGATCTATTCCAGAAATAATGGAGAGATTGCAGCCTCCGTGAGCACGACCCGGCTTCATAATATCGCCGGAAAATATACAGGAAAGGACGACCCTGTGATGTTGGTGAGGGTTCAGGGTGCGTTTCCAGCAACAGGTGAGGTGCTTGCCCCTTTTAACATTGGCCATCTGGTAGCAGGATTTATGAGAGGGAGCCATACCGGGCCATTGATGCCTGTTCGACTAAATTCAAGCATCTCCTATTTTGATGGCCCCCCTGTGGTTGCCTGTCACGCTTTCTGCGTTCACAATGGGAAATTGACCGAACCTGCTGATGCTTTCGATCACCCCTATTGGGACTGGGTAAGAAATAAAGTCGCACAAAAAGCGACGGATATCCGACAACAGGGTTTCTCAGGAGCAGCGATGCTTCCATATTACGAACTTGAATATGGCGGCATCGTGGAGAAGATGGGGATATTGGACAAAAAGTTCAAAGTGAGAAAATAGTCAGAACTTTTTAAAGTTCAAATTCCAAAGTTCAAATGTCAAATGAATGTCAAAGTTCAATTTAAAACATTTGCCATTTGGGCTTGGGGTTTGATTTGAAATTTGAACTTTGACATTTGGCATTTTGCAAATGTAATCACTCGAGAGAGTTGACGGTCAACTTAGCGTAACACGATGCAAAAACGAGTCTATATCGAAACCTATGGTTGTCAGATGAATGAACATGACTCGGAGCGAATGCTTCGGCTCTTAGAGGAGTCCCATTATCTTGAGACGAAGGAGCCCAAGGAGGCTAACCTCATCCTCATCAATACCTGCAGTGTTCGAGAAAAGCCTGAACACAAGGTTTACAGCGCTCTGGGAAGATTTAAGAGTTTGAAAGAGCAGAATGGAACGATCATCGGAGTGGCTGGGTGTGTTGCCCAGCAGGAAGGCGAACGGCTCTTGGATCGGGTTCCCTATCTCGATCTGGTGATCGGAACCCATGCCATTCCTTCAATTCCACAATTGCTGAGACGAGCAGAAGTAGCTGGAGAGAGGGTCTGTGAAATAGGGTTTGACGAAAAGGGAGGGTACCTAAAAACCCCTCTGCCACAGAAGCCTCTGACCAAGGTGAAATCGTATGTGACTATCATGCAGGGATGCGATCGCTTCTGTTCCTTTTGTGTCGTACCTTATGTGAGGGGAAGCGAGAGGAGTCGGCCAAGCTCAGAGATCATTGAAGAGGTAAGGCAACTGGCTCAAATGGGGGTGAAAGAGGTTTGTCTTCTCGGTCAGAATGTGAACGGTTACGGAAAGGGAATAGAAGGGGAGGTGAAATTTCCAGAACTCCTCCGCCGAATTAACGAAATAGATGGACTTGAACGGATTCGTTTTACCACCTCCCATCCTGCAGATCTATCAGAAGAGTTGATTCAAGCCTTTTCAAGATTGGGGAAGCTCTGTGAACATATGCACCTTCCTTTTCAATCCGGCTCAGATCGTATTTTAAAAAGAATGAACCGAGGCTATAGCAAGCAGTCGTATCTCGAGAAAGTCGACCGCTTAAAGAAAGTTTGTCCAACCATTGCCATTACGGCAGATGTGATCGTTGGATTTCCAGGCGAGGAGGAGGAGGATTTCCAGGAAACTCTCGATCTGATGAAGAGGGTTCAATTTGATGACCTCTTTTCCTTTAAATACTCGCCGAGGAAAGGAACCCGAGCCGCGCAGTTGCAGGTTCAGGTCGAACCCAAAATAAGACAGGAACGGCTCTTCCTCCTTCAAGCGATGCAGAAGGAAATCACCCTCCAAAAAAATCAGGCATTAGAAGGCAGTGTGGAGGAGGTGTTGGTCGAAGGACCGAGCAAACAGAGCGATCAAGATGTGACCGGAAGAACCCGATCAAACAAGATCGTCAATTTTGAAGGAGATTTAGACTTAGTTGGAAAATTGGTTCCCGTAAAAATAGTTAAAGCCTACGCCCATTCCCTCCGCGGCGAAAAAGTCCCATCTAATTGTTGAATGCGGAATAATAGAGCATAGCGGTTTTATCCTCTTCACGCTTTGCGTTCTGCGCTTAGCGCTATGCGATTACGTATGTTTCATCACGATGCTCGAGATGATGTTGGCGGCTTCGTCGCCACGGTCGGCCGCATTGCTGAGGTGGCGGTAGATCTCGCGCATCTTGAGCATGTAGACTGTGTCCCCGCCCTTGAACAGGTCGGCCAGGGCACGATGGTAAGCTTTCTCCATCTCGTTTTCGTATGACTTCGCCTTTACCGCATGCTCTGAGGCAATCCTCGGGTAGTCCTTTAGGATTTTAACCGCATCGTTTAACTCCCTCGCTGCCTTCCGAAGGATATTGACCATCTCTTTGATGTGTTCATCTCCTTTGACTTCGTAAATCTCCATCTCGTCAACCGTCGTATTCGCATAGTCCACGACATCGTCAATGGCTCTGGAAAGGGCATAGATGTCCTCTCGGTCAAGAGGGGTGATGAAGGTCTTATCCAATTCTTCGATTAAGATCCGCCTGAGTTCATCTGCCTCTCGTTCGATATCTCGGACGTAATGGGCATTTTCCTTGGTTCCATTCTCTGCAAAGTTCCAGAGGGCCTCCAGGCCTTCTACCGACTTCGAGGATTGACGAGCGAGCAATTCGAAAAAACGGCTTTCGCCACTGGAAAATAGCTTTTTCTTTTTCAAGATATCCCAAACCATTGCGTTTCTCCTTTCCCTTTCAAAAACTGGGATGAATTATACGAATCAGAAAAAAACTGAACCCCGCCATCAGGGCCGCAGCCGGGATGGTGATAAACCAGGCAACGACGATATTCTTGGCTACACCCCAACGGACGGCTGAAATCCTCTGGCCAGCCCCAACACCCATAATGCTCGAAGAGACCACATGAGTCGTTGAGACTGGACCTCCTGCCAAGGCCGCTCCCAAGATCACCGCTCCAGAGGATGTCTGGGCACAGAAGGCGTGGACCGACCTCAGGCGGTATATCTTTGAACCCATGGTCTTGATAATGCGCCATCCTCCGCTGGCTGTTCCCAAAGCAATGGCTGCAGCACAACTGGCGATCACCCAGAATGGAATATGAAACGTGGGATAGAGTCTTAGAATGACCAAAGACATCATAATCAGGCCCATCGATTTCTGAGCATCATTCGCGCCATGGCTGAGGGAGAGGCCGATGGAGGAGAGAATCTGAACCCGATTGAAAAAATGTTTTGCATTCGGGGTAGCATTTCGGGAGAGGCGCTTTGTTGCTTTAAAGAAGAGTGTCCCAAAGACAAGACCTAACATGGGAGAGATGATCAAAGACAAGATCACATAGAGAAGCCCCTTCCATAATATTTTGTCGGGTCCGTAGGCCACCAATACAGCGCCCACCATCCCTCCTATTAAGGCGTGGGAGGAGCTGGAGGGAAGCCCCCAGAACCATGTGATCAGGTTCCAAGCGATGGCACCGGCAAGCGCCGCAATTATGAGAGATAGGGAGAGATGGAGCAGCCTTGTATCGAACGTAGAGATGTCAATAATATTCTTTCCAATTGTCTGTGCCACAGCTGTTCCGAAGAGGAATGGACCGATAAAATGGCAGATCGCAGCCATGAGGAGGGCTTTTCTTGGCGAAAGAGCACCTGTCGTAATAATCGTTGCGACAACGTTGGCGGCATCATGGAAACCATTCGAGTAGTCGAAGAAGAGCGCCAAAGCGACAACGATGATGGCAAAAAATAGAAGCGAACTCTCGATATCAATCCCCCTCATTCTTAAGCTAAATAGCTATGTAGACAGGTTAATGGAATCCAAGGGGTTTGTCAACACCTCTTGAGCGGACATTTGCTGTATCCTTCCTGACACTCGCCCTCTCCCCTGCCTACCGCCGCCTGCCGGCAGGCGGGGCAGGCAGGCGCCAAGAGAAAGGGGAGATATCCGGGGGGAGGTTAAGTAGCAAGCTGAACAAGATCTTCTGGATTCTCAATCACACAATCGGCACCGGCCCTGAATAGGAGGTCTTTGAATACCTTCCGCTTTCCAGGGGCACTGACAAAACCAATGGCAACCATTTGTAATTTTTTTTTGGCGGCCTGGGCGGCGAGCATATCATCCACCACATCGCCAACATATCCGCATTCAGGATGATGAATGTCGAGCTCTTGAACGACCCTTTGAAGGGAGTAGGGATGGGGTTTTAAGAGACTCATGCGCTTTCCTGTGGTACGAAAGATACGTAACTCCTCTTTAATGCATTCGTCCAGCGTCACTATACTGTCGAAGTAGGGAAGAAGGCGAAACCGCTTCAAAGCAAGCTCTGCCTCAAACCTCGGCCGACCACTGGCAATCCCAAGGTGCAATTTTTTCCAAAGCGACGATAGGATGCTTCTTGGAATTAAAAGCTTTTCGTGGAGATATAATCCCTTGCCTCGGTAGAAGATGGGTCGGAGGTGATAATAAGAAGTGAAATAACTTCCCAGGTAAACCTCTTGAAAGATACGTTTAACCAAATTCTCTTTATCAAGATCGCCGGATCCGTAGACCCAACCATCCCATGACCCGACCAAAGCCCGGCGGACTCCTTTCAATCCTCCTCCGAAAGACGTAGCCTCTTTTATAAATCGAGAGAAGTGCTTCTTTTGAAGAAGGCTGGTTTTGTCTCGAAGAAATTTGGCGGATCTTTCTTTGAGATAAAGAAGAACGTCCTCAATAGAAGAAAAGTTTCTTTTCTTTTTAATAGGC
>CAZFJD010000241.1:2639-5386 GCA_964518775.1 uncultured Syntrophaceae bacterium | reverse complement strand
CGATGGGAGGGGTTTGAGTCTGAGTTTTACGCTTTAAAATACGGATATTTCCCTGGATGAGAGCCAGAGGGGTCCTCAGTTCGTGGGAGAGATGGTCGAGGGCCTTGCTCTTGGCTCTGTTTAGTTGTTCAAGCTCTTTTTTCGACTGTTCGAGAGCCTCGATGCGGGCCTGATGAAGTTTGGCATTTTGAATGGCCACTGCGCCCTGATTAGCAAGAATCCTTAGTAGGTTAATGTCTTCTCGCCGGTAAAATTTTCCCGATTTTTTATTACCAAGGGACATCAGCCCTGTCAGAGTATCTTCATAAACGAGAGGGATAATGAGAGTAGCCTCAAGTTGGTTAAACGCCTTTTTATAAGATTCTCGGTTTTGCTCGAAGAATGGATCTTCTTGGATATCATAGAAGGTCACTTCTCTCTTTCTGTCGGCTATCTTTTGGATAAGGGGATCATTCGAAGGAAGTATTGTTGTATATAAGGATGACGGGATAGGCTTACCCAATTCATCTCTTTTTTCTATGTATCTCAGGGGTTCATACCCATCGCCGTCAGGTTTCAGTATGTGGATACAGCCCGAATCCATAAACATGGTTTGGGTAGCCGTCTCCATCATGCGGTTCCCGATCTGATCAAAACTCAAGAGGGATCTCAAGGATTCGCTGATTCTTTGAACGGTCTCTTGATAATCATATTCCAAACGGTAGAAGACACGGTCGATAAATTTCTGAACCCGATTACGTATGGGGTTGAAAAGGAAAATAACACCAAGGATGAAAAGGAGCGGAAATAAAGGGGACTTGGCAATGTCCAACTTACCGAAGACGACATTGGTCATGAGGACAAAGAAACCGTATGCCCCTGCGATACTACCTGTGGTGAGAATGTACCCATAGGTACGCTTAATGATGGCGTCGATATCAAAGAGATTATGTTTGGCGATGGAATACCCTACGAATAGGGGGAAGATAATTAAGAAAGGAAGATAATAGTTGAAGCTGGGGAAGATGTGGGAGCGGAAAAGGGTGTTGATCGAAATTTCAAACAAAGGTATCAAAGCAGAAACAGCAGCTCCGAGGAGGATCATTTTGGATCGGAGTTTAACAATCTCGGACTGGGAGGCGATCCACAGTTGAAAACAAGAACCTAAAAAGAAAATTATAGACGCCACAAAGTAAGCGATGAGAAAATAATATAAAATTCTTGGAGCATCTACCAAGTGAGGTGTAACGAGTCTGATACTCAAGAAAAGAAGAATTGATAAGAGGTAGGGAAGGATTTGAATGTGGGAAAACTTTCTTATAAAGTGACGTTCCTCAGGGAAACCCATCGCCAGATGGATAACTGCAGCGGGGACCAAGGTATTGATAAGGATATGGATTGTTCCAAGCCAGCTCGGCTTTAAATCACCTAATTTGACGAAAAACATGAACAATAAACCCATTGCAGTTCCAAACACGAAAAATATCCAAGTGGTCCTTTGGTAAGGTTTCATTAAGAAAACAAGGATTCCAATCAAGATGTAGCACAGGCCTATGAGGTAAGTAAGTCCGCTTCTGCTGAAAGCACCCTTAATTCTCAACGTGCTGTTCGTAATGGTCAGTTCAATTCTTTTCCCATTTCGGTCTATGATATAGCTATTCTTTTCTTGAAGTCCTTTGTTCTGCGCAGCTCGGAACTCCCTCATCGTTCTAAAGGATTGACCGTTCACCTCTAAAATATGGTCGCCCACTTCCATCCCTGCAATTCGCCCGGGTTCTGTTACTACTCCGACAACACTTATGCCTGCAGCTGTGCGATAGCCAAAACCATAATCCGGTAGATTTCCCCATTGGATGATGTTGTAAAGGAAGATTACGGCAATAATTAGGGTCAGGACCAGAGCACAGGTGAATGATATTTTAGAAAGGATTCCTTTTTTTATCCCTAAATTCATTTGAACCTGGTTAGCAACTATTTGGGCCTGTAAAATCGTGCTACTGAAAAGCCTAATGCCTTAGCGCCGGCCGCCATAACCCGGTCAGCAGTAGCAAGAATGTCTGTCTGGATTTCTTTCGCAATCGTTAAGTGCAAAGCATCAAGCGTCCGGAGTGGTAGATCCGAAAGAACTGATAAAAGATTCACTGCCCCTGCTGCTACCCCAGCTGGCAGCGGGTGGCAGACAAGAAACTTTTGTCGGATATCCTCTTCAAATGTGGCAAAGACCTTTATCTCGGTTTTGGAATCGATATTTCCTTCCCTTCGATGCTTGGCAAGGAGGTTTCTCATTTCCACCATAGTAAGGTCACTAATAGCGACGGGACCATGTTCTTGAATATATTTCTCGACATCATCAGATCTTCCTTCTTTTAGATACCATTTGGCCAGGGCGCTTGTGTCAAAGTAGATAATCTGTCTCATCTGGCATTCCTATCCTCACGAATAAGTTTTTCGCTTCCTTTCCGAATTCGTGGTATTCCTTCCCGAAGCTCGCGGTGAGACGGAATAGGCCTTCTCCTGCTAACTTGTGCCACGCGAGCAATAGCCTCTCCACGACGGGTGATCATTACTTCTCCCTCAACGGCCAGCAAATGATCCAGGTGCGATAGCGACCGTCGTGCCTCTCGTATGCTAAGTTTCTTCATATGCTAACCTCCCCTCTATAGATGGAACTTTATGAATTTAGTGTCTTATGTAACACATGTTGTGAAAATGTAGCACATCATTACGAACTTTACAACACAACAAATTTCGCGATGTGCTACGTTTTA
>CAZFJD010000241.1:0-2539 GCA_964518775.1 uncultured Syntrophaceae bacterium | reverse complement strand
GCATAATATCTTATTATCTCTGGCGTTCTCACTGAGATTCTTTTGCGATTTGAAATAGTTTTCCGTTGCGCCAGGCCCTGCAGTGCCGCATCGACGCTCTCTTTTAGGTTCGAAGAAGGTTGGAAATTGGCATTGGCTTCCTTTAACATCGCAACATATCTTTCCACTGATTTCTGTAAATCATCTCTTGAAGTTTCACCTCTGCTGATGGCATAGGAAACCAATGCAGGCATTGTTATTCTGGAACGTCTGGCTGCCTCTTTCTGTACACGTTCCGCAAGTTCCTTTTTTGAGGCACTGGGCTCAACAAGGATTGGCTCACTCGTGTCAATGTAGATATTCCCTTTGCCAAGGCTGTACATGTAATAGAAGAAATGTGCTTCAAGAAAGGTGTAATATAGCTTTCCCGCAAAGGCAGTGAGGGGATTCTCCGATTTTTTCATCTTATCTGCCTTAGCAAGCTTGCCGAAATAGTTGTCTTCAGCAACAAAATCGTATGAAACTGACATGGGGATAATGTAGACTTTTTTCCCTTCCTTGGAAACATTTATGGCGGAGCTGAAGACTGCAGAGCCAAACTTTCTAATCTTTCCTAAGTATGCCCTGCCTGTCTTGATGCTCTTTGCGTAGCCATTGCCGCCAGTCTCCACCTCGGGAAAGACCAATACCGGCTTATCACTCCTGAGGAATGTCTCAATTCTGTTGCAGATGTCAAGAAGGTCACGAGAAACCCAAGCAAACCTTTTCACTGGGATTGCTCCCCATTTCATCATATCAATGCCTGTAAAGTTCTTTATTGAACATCCTATGATTCCAGTCAGAAGGTTGTTGCCTGCGATCGTCCTTGGACACGGCATGCCTTCCAGAAACATCTTTCCGCATATTACAATATAGTCAAGATGACTCTTGTGAAGTGATGCGTAGATAATAGAAGATGTCCCTAAGTCAAAAATTTTCTTTTTGCTCTCCTCAGAAAGAACCATCGAGGAGTATGACTTTAAAATCAGCTTTTCTATTCGAGGTGCTGCTCTCTTGCAATGTTCAGCGTCAAAAAAATCCTCATGCATCTCTTAACCCTTACTCATGGCTTCCGGGTTCGCTAACGAACAAATTAAAGGAAAATGTTAAGACTTAAAGCGAGATACTGTGATTTTGTGACATTGTTCTTGCCAGCGAACCGGTTTCTATATTCAAGCTTTAAACTTAATGGGACAGGAAATTTTTTGTCAAAATACATCTGAATGGTATCAAATCCAAGGAATGCGAAAGCTATATGACCCTTAGAATTTGTTTCGTCCTCAAGGGAGGAATAGACAAATCCCATATCCCCATCCACCTTATCTTTAAATTTCTTCGTAAAACGATATTTAAGGCCTGCGGAGAGGTATTGGGTGAAGTTATATTTACCCATCAATTCAAGTGCGACGATATCTCCAAGGTTTCTATCTACCTTTTCCCTGTTGGCTGTTATTGGAAGGTCCACACGGTCTGGAACCCTCTTCTTCTCTTTATCCGGCAGTTGGATCTCATAACGTACGGTTGTATTCAGGAGAAGTTTTTTAATGCCTAAATAATCTCCATGGAAACGGAAGATGATGTCTGTCTGGCCGTCACCAAATGAGACGTCCGCAAGATTGTCTATGTCGTCAACCTCTCCTGTGGGGAGCCGAACTCCCCCTGTGAATGCAAGGCGCCAATTATCATTCTTGTAAAACTGGTACTTCCCAAGAAGCTCAATATCCCCAACCCCTGTGTCTGACCAAGTCTTGACTGGTTTATACCCATATCCTTGAATATCGATTGTACCATCCCCATTAATATCCAAACCTCTACCCAAAAGATTCTGTATATCATTTGTGGTCAAACGCACCGTTCCTGGAACGAATAAAGGTCGGAGAGAATTCAAAGCCGAATTTTTTCCCACGTTGGCAGTTGAGGAATCGAGAAAGGCATTCACGTCATTTTTCGAGTAGTTAAGAGGTATAAGAACTCCCAATGTGAGTCTGTCTGTAAGGCCATAGGCTAACGTGAACTCCCACCAACGATAAATCAGTGTGAAATCAACAACGGAACGGCCGAAGCTTGCCCTTCCCCCAACGAAGGGGTCGAGGGCAGACAGGGCAGGAAATACCCTGCCGTCGAGGTTCGTATTGAAGTCATGTGCGAGATCTTCTGGTTTTCCGTCCTGGTTGTATCGTTTATGAATGTCAAAATAATGGAAATACGTCGTTCCCACATCGAATACTTTTTTTGGAAGTACCTCTGCAGTATCGGCATGGCATACCGAAGGTATTGCTATAAAAAGAACTGCTGTCACACAGAGAACGGATTTTGCCATTACGTTCGTTTTCATTTTTGCTTTTGACCTACCTTTCTGCCACCTTTGAGAGCTCTGGGGTTCAAGGTGTGCCCATAAGGTCCAAGTCCTTTTTCCTCTGCTTGCGGCCCAATCTGCCACGACACCAGCCTATAAGCAGAAATGCAACTGAGCCCAGCAAGGCTACCCAAACAAGCCAGTCTCCATAGCGGGTGTAAATGC
>CAZFJD010000240.1:3441-5389 GCA_964518775.1 uncultured Syntrophaceae bacterium | reverse complement strand
CGCTCGGTGATGTCCCGGACAAAGGCGACGTTATATTCTTTAGCTCCATATTTGAGGTAGTCACCTGTGATCTCAACCGGAAAGATCTTGCCATCTTTAGTGCGATGATGTGATTCTCGAGTTATAGGCCCACGTTTGGGAAGGTTCTGCCAATGGGTTGCCCATGTCTCTGGAGGAAATTCGGTATCAATGTCCCAAAGGGACATAGCAACTAATTCTTCCCGAGTATACCCCAAGGCGTGACAGGCTGCTTCATTGGCATAATCTAATTGACCCTTTGAATTGATCCAGAATACCGACTCTGGAGCATGCTCGAGAGAAAATTGAGTCACTTGGAGTGTCTCCTCGGCCCGCTTGCGTTCAGTGATATCGGTGATCACCCCTACTAATCCCCCAACTGAGCCGTCCGCCTTGGTAAACGAAGCCTTATTGAAAATGACATCGTGTTTTTTGCCCTCAACGCTAGTAACAGAAGCGTCATATGTCTGGACACCGCCTCGGGAAAGCAGTTCCTCATCCCGCGCTCGATAGATAGCGGCTAATTCGGGCGGAGCGACGTCGTAAACAGTCTTGCCCATCATCTGCTCTCGCTTCAGACCGTTCATCTGCTCCCAGGCTTTATTACAACCGAGAAACTTCCCGTCCCGATCTTTATAAAAAATGGGGCTGGGAATCGTGTCGATCAGCACTTGCAAGAAACCGAGCTGCTCCTGAAGGATCGTCTCTGTCCGGCGATGCTCTGCGAAGAGGTGGGCATTGGCGATGGCCCCGGAAATCTGGATGCCAATTCTTTCGGCAATTCTTAAATCTGTCTCCGTATAAGCATTCAGCCGGGTAGATTGAATGTTTAGGACACCTATCACATCATTTTTCGAAATCAAAGGAACCATCATCACCGATTGAAATCCAGCTTTAAAAATGGGTGAGAGGCCTGGACATCGGCTTATAACCGATTCCCAATCTTTATCAAGAATGAACAGGCTTGACCGTGTTCGCATGATCTCTTCCGTGCCAGTTCCAGCTAAGGGGATGACATCTTCTGTCCTGCGGTCTGGCACTTGTGAGCCCGAAACATAGGGGACAGCAAAAGTACGCTCCTCAGGATCAATGATGTTCACAGCCAGTCGGTCAAAATCGATGAGCTTGTGCATTTCGCCCGCAAAGCGTTCATAAACCTCCTCGATGTTGAGTGTTGAGCTGGTGATCCGCCCAATTTCGGCCACTATCGCATTCTCTTGAGCCACCAGCTTCGCCCTCTCCTCACTCTTTCGGAGCGCATCCTCCCCCTGTTTACGCTCAGTGATGTCAATTCCTGTACCCAATATGCAAGGTCGGCCATCTTTTGGTGAGGGGAGGGCTGTACAGCACCATTCGATAAGTCGCTCTTCGCCTGATTTCGTTAACCATGGATTCTCGTGTGGTGCACGAAGTTCAGGCGAATACGGATTTGCAAATCGTTTCTGAACAACAGGTACCCATTCTGGAGGTAGGAATAATTCTGGAATTGTTTTTCCAAGAACTTCTTCTCTTTTATAGCCTGTTAGCTCTTCGCAGGCACGGTTGAAAAGGATAATGCGACCATCGGCATCCGTAAGGACGATCAGACTGGGAGCTGTCTCTACAACTGCTTCAAGAGATCGTTGAGTCTCCTGGAACGCTTTCTCAGACTTTTTGAGTCTTCTCCTCACCTCCGCTTCACGAAGTTGCTGTTCAATAGCAGGTACAAGCCGAGTCAGATTATTCTTCATTAAATAGTCACGGGCACCCGCTTTCATAGCCGCCACGGCAATATCTTCTCCAATAGACCCAGACACGATGATGAATGGAATGTCAAGGCCCCTCTTTTTTAGCAAATTCAAAGCATCTAACCCACTGAAGTGAGGCATAACATAATCAGCGATGACGATATCCCATGTCTGCTTGTCCAGAGCAGTAGCCATTGTCTCAG
>CAZFJD010000240.1:0-3431 GCA_964518775.1 uncultured Syntrophaceae bacterium | reverse complement strand
GTTTCAACCCTTTCAAAAGTCGGGTCAAAGCCGCCGCGGCGCAGTTCGCGGATAAGCAAGAGAGCATCGTCTTCTGAGTCTTCGATAGTCAATACCCGAAGTGGCTTCGCCATTTCTCATTCCCCCTCGTTTAAAGCAATAGGCTTTAGGCAGCAGGCAACAGTTATTATTCTATTTTACCTTTTGCCTGCTATCATTTAGTTGATGGTGGTGGTTCATTCAGTAACAACCAATATAGTCCCAATTGTCGGACAGCATCACTGAATTGATCGAAATTCACTGGTTTTCTAATGTAGCTGTTAGCGCCAAATTTGTAGCTATGAACGATGTCCCTTTCTTCCTTTGATGAGGTCAGGATGACTACGGGCAGAAATTTTGTTCGCTCATCACCACGCAATCGTTTGAGTACTTCCAGTCCATCAATTTTCGGTAGTTTCAGATCAAGGAGAATGACCTGTGGGAAAATGCTTATGTCACGGCCTATATATTGACCTGTGCCAAAGACGTAATCCAGGGCTTCAGCTCCATCGCGTGCCACCACCACCTCGTTCGCAATATTGTTTTTCTTGAGAGCCCTCAGAGTCAGCTCCACATCATCCGGATTGTCCTCCACCAACAAAATAATTTTTTGATTCATAGTCTCCTCCTTTTTGGCTAATGGCCGATAGCTAATAGCCAATAGTAAATATATGATTGCCATCTGCCATTGGCTATGTGCCAAGTGTGAAATAGAAGGTTGCTCCCTTCTCAACTTGGCCTTCGGCCCACACGCGACCCCCATGGCGGTGAATAATGCGCTGGACGATAGCAAGCCCAACACCCGTTCCTTCAAATTCCTCAGTACTGTGTAGCCTTTGGAAGATATTGAACAATTTATTTACATACTGCATATCAAAACCTACACCATTGTCTCTGACATAATAGATTTTTTCATTTCCTTCCGCCAAGCCACCAACTTCAATTATCGCGGTCTCTTTGGGTCTTGTGAATTTGATGGCATTGGATAGGAGATTTACAAAAACCTGCCGAATCATCGCTTGGTCGCCTTTGGCACTAGGGAGCGTCTTAACGTTGAACTTCAACTTTCGTTCTTGAGCAATAGATTTGAATTCCTCGAACGCTGTTCTTGCCAGTTTATCCATATCTATATCCAAATACCTAATTTCTTGTCGCCCAAAACGAGAAAAGGAAAGAAGATCGTCAATAAGTTGTCCCATTTTCCGTGTATTGCTCCGAATGACATTCAAAATCCTTTTACCCTCGTCATCAAGCTTGTCGGAGTAATCTTCCATTATCACGCGTGAGAAACCATCGATCGCCCGCGGTGGTGCACGCAGGTCATGGGAAACGGAGTAAGAAAAGGCCTCCAGTTCCATGTTCGTCGTTTCGAGTTGCGCGGTTCGATCACGGATGCGCTGCTCCAGTTCGTCCCGAGAAACCATGGTGGCTTTCAGGCTCTCCGCCATCCGGTCAAACACCCTGGAGAGTCCTCCAATTTCGTCCTTCGACGCTGTCCCCACCCTGTATTCCAGGTTGCCACCGGCGATCTCTTCAGCCCCTGCCGCAAGTTTCTGCACCGGACGGGTGATCGTGCGTGTGAAGAAGAGGCCCAGGAGGCCTGCTGCGATGGAAATGGCAGAAGCGATTCCGGCTATAACCCACGCCAAGTGAACAATAGGAGCAAATGCCTCAGCTTGGTCTATTTCGGTGACAATACACATATTATATTCTGGCAACCATTTGTAAGCTCCGATGACAGGCACCCCACGGTAATCCTTGTAGAAGCTCACGCCATCCTTCCCAGAGAGACCAGCCTCGACGCCTTCAGTGCGGATGGCTTTTTTCAGTGCATAGTCATGGCCAAACCGTGGCTCGGTGACGAAGAAGTTGAAGGTATTCACCAAGTAGGTATCTTCTGTCGGACTCTTGCCGGTTTGCAGGGAAATGATTTTAGAAAGCTCCCCGAGGTCAAGGCGACCGCCCAGGACTCCCATGAGACTTCCCTGTTTATCTTTAATGGGCGTGCTGATGGTCATGGCCGGCTGCTCCAGTGCAGTTGAGTAGTAAATGCCCTGGATATGGGTACGACTTTTGCCCTCGATGAAGTAAGGAAAAGTATCTCTGTACTTGCCCTCCTGCTTCTTATTGGTAGACGCTGATATGAGGCCATGACGGGGACACATTAAGAACAGCTCAAAGAAATCACCGTATTTCAATCTCGGCTTCAGATGCTCCTCGATGATGCTTACTTTGGCCCTGTGATATGCGAGGTCTGGGGTGTCGTGTTTTGTTAGGACTGCAGCATAATGCCTGACCAAGGGCCGCTGGGCCAGCTCCTCGATGCTGGTTTTGTTGTCTTCAACCCATCTTTTTAGCTCGTTGCTCTTGAAGATGTTAATGGAAACAAGGTGATCTATGGTTTCCTGAACGATCGTTTGCCGACCGTTCTCATAGGCAAAATAGCCTACAATGGCTGTGGGCACGATGGCTAATAGAAGGAAAAGGACCGTTAACTTGGGTGCCAGTTTCATTTGGCTTTTTCCCCGTAGATTTCGTTCAGAAACCGAAGGCTATACGCCTGGGTCACATCAAAAGGTTTTGCCAGCAGCTTCTGTTCTAACAAAATCTGGTACATTCCCTGCCATACTTCGGGCTTCATCCAGCCTATCCGATCCTCACCGGTGTGAACCAAAGGTAGCATGGCCTCCATCATCGTGGTCTGAAGTTCTGGATCTTTGATTTGGGAGTATTTCATGGTGATGGTCACCGCCTGCCGATACTCCTCGATGGCCTCGCGCCAGCCTTTGAGCGAGGCACTTAAAAACCGGTTGACTAAATCCGGTTTTTCTGAAATCAGCTTGTCTGTCGTTGCCAGTGTATCGGAGTAGAAGTGGATGCCGTAATCGCTTGGCCAGATGAGGTTGAGCTTCAGTCCCCTCTGGCGCATTTTGATAAGGCCCGTCGTGGCATAAGTTGCCGTTACGTCCACTTCGCCTTTGTAGAAAGCGATGTAGTCTGGATCAAAGTTAACAATTTTCAATCTTGCACTACCAAGCCCCAACTTTTTCATCATGGCATAGAACCGCAGATCAAAGTCCTTTTGTTCATACTTTATAGCTAACGTCTTACCTATAAAATCGGAAGGGCGCACGATGCCGGAATCGGCCTTAGCTACAAGGACCACAGCGCTTCGTCGGTAGATGGTAGCGATAGCGGTGAGCGATTCTCCCTGGCTGCGCTTCATCAGGATATCTTCCGGTGATAGCACACCGAAATCGGCTTTTCCGGAGGTGACGTTCAAGGCGGTATTTATGCCCTGCCCGCCTTCGAGCAAGATGACCTTGATGTTCTCCTGAATGTAGTAGCCTCTCTCCTGCGCCATATAGAAGCCGGCGAACTGCGGCAGGTGCACCCACTTCAGTTGGAGGGTA
>CAZFJD010000239.1:0-5466 GCA_964518775.1 uncultured Syntrophaceae bacterium | reverse complement strand
AGATGAAATTGAGAAGATATTCCACTTTGTACCCTCTCTTCATTGCCTCATAAGAAGCAAGGCAGCTATCCTTTCCTCCGCTCCATGAAGAGATCACTTTCAGTGCTTCCATCTTCCTCCTGCTATGGTTTCAAAACCTCTGGATGAATCAGATGGACCATTCTTTCCAGTCCCTTTACGATCCTTGGGGTTGGTCGATCAACCAAATTTGAATCGATGACATAGATCGCATTTCTCTTCACAGCAGGAATGCTTTTCCAATTCTGCCACCTCCTCACCCAATTCGAGTGGTTCTTCTTACCTTCCATGGAGGTCATGATGATAATCTCTGGAGCCTTAAAAATAACGGTCTCGATACTATAGATATGAGGAAGATAAAGAAGGCCGATCTTCTCATCATACTTTCCCGGAAACACTGGCCTCAGCAAATGTTGCCATTTCATTCAGGAGTTTGAGGCTCGCCTCTACCAAAAATATTCCTAACGCTGCTCCTGTTCCCTCACCCAAACGAAGGTCAAGGTTGATTAAGGGTTTCAGATCGAGGTATTCGAGTATGATTTTATGTCCCTGTTCAACCGATTGATGGGAGGCGATCAGATAAGGCTTTGCGAGAGGAGAGAGGCCTGTCGCAATCAGAGCAGCAGCGCCGGAAACGAAGCCATCCATCACAATAGGAATCTGGTTTTTTGCTCCTGCCAGTATGACCCCTGCAATTCCGCCTATCTCGAACCCTCCAACCTTGGAGAGTACATCGATGGGATCCTTTAGATAGGGTCGATTGACCTCAAGGGCTTTTTCGATCATCTTCACCTTTCTCCTCAAGCCTTCATCGTCAAGACCCGTTCCTCTTCCCGTGACTGTAGCGACGTCAGTTCCGGCTATAACAGCGGTGATTGCACTGGAAGGCGTCGTATTCCCAATTCCCATATCACCTGTGGCCAGTATGTCGATCCCTTTCGTTAACTCCTCTTCCACCAGATCCATCCCGGCTTCGATGGAACGGATGGCTTGCTCTCGACTCATGGCAGGCCCCTTGGCCATGTTCTGAGTCCCCATGGCCACTTTCTTATCTTTCAATTTGGGATGTGGTTCGAGCACAGAGGCGACTCCGAGGTCAGCTATGATAACCCTTGCTCCTACAAGTCGGGCCAGGACGTTGATCCCGGCACCGCCTCGAAGGAAGTTACGGACCATCTGGGCAGTCACCTCCGATGGATAAGCGCTCACCCCTTCCTGTGCGATGCCATGGTCGCCAGCCAATGTGAATATCACTTTCTTGACGACTTGGGGTTTCGGCTCTCCTCTTATCCCAGCCACTTGAATGGAGAGAGACTCCAGGCATCCCAAGGAGCCACGGGGTTTCGTCAAATTGTCCTGTCTGATTTGGGCCCTCTCCATGGCTCTTTGGTCCAAAGGTCGGATGCCTGCGATGGTCTGACGAATTCTATCCATTGTTCTCCCCTCCATTTCACATGTGGATGGATTCTAAAATGATTAAAAGGAGAAGACATAGGAGTTCTGTCAACTCATTTGTTGCTCCGAGAATATCTCCTGTCACCCCACCCAATTTCTTTATGAAAAAAGCCCGCCATCCAAGACCGAAGAGGCTTGTCCCTAAAAAGATAGAAACTCCTGTGAGGCCCATAAGCAGCAATGCGATTCCAAAGGCAGTGGCTGAGGATATGACCATTTCGCGAAGACCGAGGTTTTCCGTGAAAGGCTTGGCCAGCCCTTCGCTCGATCTCGCATAGGGAGATCGATAACAGACCAGAACCATCGTGCTTCTTCCCGTGACGGTCATCAGGATTAGGGAATAAGGGAGTAGGGAGATCGCAATCTGATCGAGAGCAAGATATTTCGCTCCGAGCAAGAAGATGAGGCTGATCACCCCGAAGGCACCGATTCGGCTGTCCCTCATCACTTCAAGAACCCTTTCTCTTGGCCCATGAGCGGCCAGACCATCCATCGTATCTGCAAATCCATCGAGATGGAGGCCTCCTGTTAAGAATGCCAGAAAACCGATCGTTAACCAGAGGGTGATAGAAGTAGGGAAGAGAAAAAAGAGGAGATATTGACCAAGGGCCAAAAGAATACCAATCACCAGTCCCACCAAAGGGAAGAAGGCCATTGAGCGAGCCAATTCTTTCTCTCCTTGGGGCAGCCCTTTGCCAATGGGAAGAATGGTCAGAAACGAAAAGGCTCTAAGGAAGTTTGTCACTTTGCGCCCTTTAGATAGATCGGAATCCCGGTAACCATGAGGATGACGGTTTCTGCCAGCTCAGCGATCCTCTGATTGGCCATCCCTGAGAGATCCCTGAACCGACGGCTCAGCGGGTCAGCCGGTACGATTCCCATTCCTACTTCGTTCGATACAAAGATAAAAGAGGTTTTGCTCTGTTGGATGGTCCTTATCAATCTATCCACCTCGTCCATTATCCTCGAATCATCGTCCCATTTTAGGAGGAGGTTTGAGAGCCACAGGGTGATGCAGTCCAATAGGACCACTTCAACTCGATTTTCCAACTCTCCTATTTTATCAACGATCCAAATGGGCTCCTCCACCGTCTCCCATCCGGACCCCCTCAGTCTTTTGTGATTCTCGATGCGCGCGGCCATCTCCTCATCAAGAGGCTCGCAGGTCGCCAGATATAATCTTCTGGAAAAATGTCGGTTGGCATAATCTAAGGCAAAGCGGCTTTTGCCGCTTCGACATGCTCCGGTGATCAGAATTATCTTCCTTCCCATCTTTCCTCCAAAAGGATGAGCGACCTTCTGAGATCGTCAATGGAAAAGACCTCTATTGAAACAACACCATTATACTGGCAAAGGTGAGAGAGAATGAATTTCAAAGTTTCTTCTGGCAATCGATCAATTCCTAAATGGTCGATCCCTTTTTGGAAACCGTGGAGGTGGATGATCGAGGCCTGCGGGAGATACCTCTCCAAATAGAGTCCCAAATCTTGGCCGTGGGTCAGGATATGGCCGATATCGAGACAGATTGAGAAACGAAATTTCTTCACGATGTCTTCGACCCATTCAAACGGATATCCGAGTGTCTCGATGGCAATTCGGTTCGGTTCCATCCCATTCGTAAGCACCTCTTCTGCGCTCCGGATGATGCGGTCCTGCCAGATTTCGGCCTTGGTTTCCTTCTGCCCGTTCTTATTTCTTCGGTCGAAATGAAGGATGTAGAGAGAGGGGTTAAGGCAGAGGGTTCTTTCAACTACCTTTCTCACAATGGAGACTCCTCGGGCTCTCACCTCCTCACTTTCGTCCCCAAGGAATATATCAATGGGAAGATGTACGTTAAACTTTACCTCATGGTGAATAGAGAGATTCATCAGGTGGTTGATTTCCTCTTCGCCAGGAAGATTGTCTTGTCCCTCACTCTCAAAAAGGACCAATTCTATCTCATCAAGAAATGGAGCAAGGAAGACCACATTTGGAACGATATGATCTGGTAGAATATAGGAGGTTGTGGCCAACTTAAATGGAAACATTCCTTTATAGCATTTTAAAAACCAATTAGAAGGCATTTCAAATCCCTCAAAAGGTGTAGGTAATTCCTCCTAAGAAATTACGTTCTGGCGATGGATAGTAGAATTGAGCTCCTGCAGCGTTTACAACTCCATATTCAGCATACTTTTTATTGAAAAGGTTGTTGGCGCCTAAAAAGGCCTTCAAGCCCTTCCATGAGTAAGAGAACTTGGCATCGAGGGTATAGTATCCGTCCAATTTATCGACCCGATTGTTCCAATCACTGATGAAGTAGCGACTGTCAACAAAGTTAGCCCTGGTGTTCAGGAGAAATCCTCTGCCAAGATCAATATCCATTCCCAATGCCCCCTTTCCCCTTGGCACCCCTGGGATGTCATTTCCTGAAAAAGAATCTACTCGAAGAAGGGGTTTGATATAGGTATAATTTCCCCAAACTGAGAGTCCTGGAATAGGCCTCACCTTCATGCCCAACTCGACTCCTTGGCGCCGAGTTTTTGGATAATTTTCATTGGAGAATGTGATGGGATTATAAAAGATCTCATTTCGGAGATCGACTCTAAAGAGAGTGAGGTTAACTTCAACCTGTTCATTAAAGCTGTGGCGAACCCCTGTCTCATAATGATAGCCAATTTGGGATCTTATGGAAGGATTCGCTTGAAAAGTCGGGAAGAACTGGATTAACTCATCCGAGACAGGAAAACGGAAACTCCTTTTAACACCCAGAAAAACAGAAGACCTTTTATAGAAAAGGTAGTCCAGACCTACACTCCAGGCTGGTTCCCGATCACTTACCCTATCTTTTGACATTGTGGACTCCTGAAGGAATTTATACTTGACCCATTCATGGCGGCCCCCCAAGGATAAGATGAGGTTATCAAAAATTGAAAATTCGTCAAAGAGGTAGAGTCCTACCGACCTTTTTGTGATCTCCAGGCCGTCAAAAAAGGTGATCCCAAAGAAGACACTTTCGGAATCGACATTAGAATCAGATAGATAGTAATCCAATCCGCCAATTAACTTATTTGTATGACTCCCCAAAGTTTTTTCAAAAATATATTTTGGTGTAAAACCCAAAGTGGTCAGATTTCTTCTGTCTTTGAATTCAAAGGATCTGAAGAGGTCGGTCACCTCTCGATGCCGATAGGAGAGGTCTGCTTCGATACGGCCTCTCTCCCCAAATTTGGCCTTCACCCCAATGGTGCCATAACCATCGTCTGTCTCAGCTTTGTCTTCCGGACGAATCGTTGTCCGTCGATCTGTTTTATAGAGGGCTTTGTTGAGTTCCCCAGGCAGTCCTGAGTCATCCCGATGGATGCCTGCAGCGAAGTTCAACTGGATGGCTTCGTTCAAATCGTAGATCGCTTTTCCTCCCACATCTTTGGCTCTGAAGAACCCATTCTCTCGATATCCTTCAGTGGAATGATAGCCTGCATTGAGGATAGCAGAGAAAGGCCCCCATTTCCCACCCACCGAGCCGCTCTCTTTGTGGTGGAGGTAACTTCCGCTCACAGCTCCTCCTTGGACAGAAAGGGTTTTTTCTGGCCTCTTCGTGATGATATTGATCACGCCTCCGACTGCATTGTCGCCATACAAGACAGTCCCTGCTCCTCTTACCACCTCAATCCTCTCCACCTGATCAATAGGAATTTGGGTCCAGTCCACACCGCTGAGGTCGATCTGATTTACTCTTCTTCCATCGACCAACACAAGGGTGTTCAGGAGACCTGTTTCTCCAAAACCCCTGATGTCCACAGAGGCTGTTTTTCCCGTTCCATAATAATCACGGACCACTACTCCGACTTCATCCCTCATCAGATCAATGACGGTCTGAGCATTGGAATGTTCGATCTCTTCTTTTGTAATAACAGTTACGTTTGCTGGTATTTTTCTGATCTCCTGGATATCCCGAGTCGCCGTAACCACCACCTGTTCGAGAGTTACTTCCTTTTCTTGTGCATTGAGGGAGAA
>CAZFJD010000238.1:0-5487 GCA_964518775.1 uncultured Syntrophaceae bacterium | reverse complement strand
GCCATCCCCACTCCCATATTATGGCCATGCCCGTCATCCCCAGAAGAATCGATGAGGAGATCTGGGGAACGTTAGATTACTATCAGCGCAAAGAACGTTGCATCTTCTGCGACATCATCAAAGAAGAGATATCGATGAAGAAGAGGGTCGTTTTGGAGACCGTCTATTTCTTGGCGTTTGTACCTTTTGCCTCACGATACCCTTTTGAGACCTGGATCATCCCGAAGATCCATTCCCCTGATTTTCACCATATCCGGGAGGAAGAGATGGAAGATCTTTCTGCGCTGATTCAGTCCCTTTTCATCCGTTACTACAAATTGCTTTCTGATCCTCCCTACAGTCTCACGTTTCATACGGCACCGGTTCAGGGTCGATTTCATCGGTCCGAATACCATTGGCATATCGAGACCAGGTTACGCATCGGTTTGCGGGAGGGGTTTGAATGGGGGACTGGCTTTTTCGTAAATCCCACACCTCCTGAGGCTGCGGCTGTCTATTTAAAGGGAGCAGAGTAAAAAATGAAGAATGACGTGTGATGCCTTATGAATAATGGGTCACGAATCACGCATCACAAATCGCGAATAGAAGAAGGCCGGGAAAGGAAGCGGAAGAGAGGAAGGGTGATCCTCTCGGGAACGCTTCTAAGCTTGTGCCTCCTCCTGATCTCTTTTTTCATATTTTCTCCAAAAATACGTTTGCAGTTGGCAGATCTTGTCGGGCTGACCCGACCCTCGACCGAAGAGTCCCAATCACAGGGGTTTCAGCCCCAGGTCATTGAAGGGAGCGTGAAGGAAAGGAGCACTCTTTTCCAGTCTTTGGCGGAGAAGAACATACCGCTGCAGTGGATCGATCTCATCGTATCAAAATTAAAACCCTATGTCGATTTCAAGAAGATCAAAGGGGGAACTTACCGTCTGGTCAGCAATATGAAAGGGGACTTGGTCAAGTTCATCTTTGAAGTGGGGCCAACCGAGGTTTACGAAATCGAAAGGGATTCCCAGGGATATACCGCTCAAAAAAAGGAGATCGTGCTCGAGACTCATCTGGTGAAGGTCATTGGGGAAATTCGTTCTTCTCTCTTTGAAGCGATGGAGGCCATTGGAGAACAAGACCAGTTGGTGATCGCCTTCGCCGAAATCTTTGCCTGGGAGATCGATTTTTATAAAGATGTGAGGGAAGGAGATCGATTCAAGGTCGTGGTGGAGAATATGTACAAGGGAAACCAGTTCATTCGATATGGGCTGATCCATGCGGTGGAGTATCAAAGAGGGGAGAAAGCGGTTCAGGGGATCGGATATCAGGGTGAGTATTATAATGCGAATGGGGTTTCTCTCAGAAAGGCCTTCTTAAAGGCGCCCCTTCGGTTTAACCGTATCAGTTCAAGGTTCAGCCGGGCGAGAAGGCATCCCATCTTGGGTGGGGTTCGACCCCATTTTGGCGTTGACTATGCAGCTCCAACTGGAACACCCATATGGGCGGTAGCAGACGGAGCGGTCCTTTCGTGTGGTTGGAACGGAGGATTTGGAAAGCAGGTGGTGCTCCGACATCCGAATGGATATGTGACCTACTATGGTCACCTTTCTAACTATGGCCCTGGGATCAGGAGGGGAGTCCGCGTGAAGCAGAAACAGATCATCGGATACGTTGGCTCCACTGGTCTTTCGACAGGACCTCATCTTGATTATCGCTTGGTCAAAGAGGGTCGACTTCGAAATCCTTTGAGAGAGAGCTTTCCAGCAGGTCTCCCTATCAAAAAAGAGGAGATGGAAAGGTTTGAAAAGAGAAGGGAAGAAGTGATCGCATGGCTCCAAGGGGATACGCCTTACTCCAAGAGGATAGAGGAAGGTTGGAGAATACGATAGAGACTGGAGGAATCGGATTTTAAGGAGAGAGATGGGGCAGAAAAAGAAGATCCTCATCGTGGACGATGAGCGAGATATTGTCAAGGCGTTGATGATTCGGTTACAATCGAACGGCTACGAGGTCGTAGCGGCCTTTGACGGTGCGCAGGCCCTCTTCATAGCGAATAAAGAGATGCCAGACTTGGTCATCTTAGATATTCGAATGCCAGCAGGGGATGGGTTCAGCGTCGCAGAGAAACTGAAGCAATCAGATCAAACTGACTGGATCCCCATCATCTTTCTGACAGGAAGTCCAGAAAAGAATGCACAGGAGAGGGCCATGGGATTGGGTGCTCGATTTTATATTAAGAAACCCTACGACCCTGAGGAGTTATTGGATGCGGTGAAGAGGGCATTGGGGACAAGGCGGTCCGATCCCTGAATCCCATTGAGCGGCTTCAATCTTGCACACGAAGGTGAGATATGCTGAGGGAAGATTTTGTTATCCAATCGAATGTTCGACGAGTCCTGATCCGTAGCAACATCGATTATTCAGAGCTCACTTTTGGTACGGTGAGGGGAGTGATCTACGTTCAGGGCAGATTCAAAATGGGCGGCGCTTATGGAGGTGGGGGGGGACGAGAAGAGGACGAGGAATTCGTGGCGAAGACCCTCCGTTCGTTGGAGCTGAAGATCAGGAGCATCCCTGGTGTCGTTGACGTCAAATTTCAATTAGTCAATTGGAAGAAGGAAAGGGGACAATGGATACCGTCGAAACAAGCGGAATGAGCCGATCAAGAGGGAGGCCGGTTAAACTCTATCAGCAGATTTCGATTGAGATCGAGAAAGAGATCCAGGTTCACCCCAATTATGCGGATCTACAAAATCAGTTTGGCCTTCTCTTGATGGTGGAAGGGGACCCAGAGGGAGCGGAGAGCCGTTTCTCAGAGGCCCTTTCCATTAATCCAAGGTACAGAGAGGCTACCCTTAATTTAGGTTTTCTGTATATCGAAATGAAACGTTGGAAAGAGGCTGAGAAGATCTTTCTCTCCGAAGTAAAGAGACATCCAAAAGATGGTTTTCTCCATCATACCTTAGGTGTCCTCTACCTTCGGACCGGAAGGCCGGAAGAAGCATCGGTTCGCATTCGCAAGGCCACTGAGTGCCATCCTTATTATCGAGACTATTATCATAAGAAAGGGGTCTGGCGCGGGGGGAGAGTCCGACTTGATGAAAAAAGAGAAAAAGTGCTTAAGAAGATTCATTTGGATTACCATTATGCTCAGTTCCATAACTTTGTTGGCCTCTACGTTGCGAAGCAGGGTAAGTCGACTCAGGCGGTCCGAGAGTTCAGAAAGGCTGCAAAACTGAAGCCCGATGAATTTCTATTCCATGCTAATCTTGGTACGGTTTACTACTATCAAGGAGCCTATCAAAAGGCGATCCAGGAGTTCAAGGAAGCCCTGAAGATCGATCCTCTCTATGGAATGGGATATGCCAACCTCAGCTATGTCTACGGTTTGATGAGACAGACTCGAGAGGCCCTTCGATGTATGGAGAGAGCGGTTCGTTTGAATCCCCGTTATGCAGACCTCCAGTACAACCTGGCCCTCCTTTACAGCGATCGCAGACGATATGAAAAAGCCATTTCTATGTTGAAGAAGGCCCTTCGCATCAATTCCAACTACCTCTTTGCCCGAATCAATTTAGGCGTGCTGTATGAGGAACAGAAGAGATGGAATGAGGCAAGGAGGGAGTACCGGAAAATTCTTCAAGTCACACCGGATAATGAAGATGTTCGAAGGCGTTTGGAAAGAATCTCTTGACGAAGAGCAAGAGCATCGATTCCCTCTCCTCCTTTGGGAGGATCAGCTGGTTCGATCGGTTGTGGTGATTCACCAAGGCGCATTGGGCGACTTCATTCTCGCTTTGCCATCCTTTGAAACCATTCGAAAGACCTTTCCGCGGGCGAAGTTAGTCATCATCGGCTACCCGAGAATTCTTGAATTGGTGGATCAGCGCTTCTATGCCAAAAAGATCCTCTCCGTGGACCAGAAAGAAATGGCCTCCCTTTTCGTTCGTGGAGGGCCTTTGGACCCTAACCTTTCTCAGCTCTTTGGCCAGTTCGACCTCATCGTCCTTTTTGGAAGGGATGAAGATGGGACGATTATCGAAAATCTCGAATCGGTCTGCCATGGCAAAATCCTTCATATCCATCCCTTTCCCTCTTGGGGCAGAGAGATTCATTTGACCGACCATCTTCTGAGACAATTTTCTCGATACGGCTTTCTTATCTCTTGCTCGACTCCCAGGCTCTACCTTAAGGAGTCAGATCGAGATTGGGGAAGGAGGTTTTGGCAAGGAAAGGGCGTGAACATCGAAGAGAGGTCAAGGGCGATCATCCTCCATCCGGGGAGTGGGAGCAAGAGAAAGGTTTGGCCTTTGGAGCGATTTTTAAGCCTCAGCCAAATTCTTCGAGATCGTCTTGGTTCAAAGATTCTTATCATTCTCGGTCCGGCCGAGGAAACAGAAATGGAGAGGGTCTTCGGAGAAATGGACCCCCAGGCATTTATTCAGGCAAAAGGGTTCTCTCTTCTTCAGATTGCCTCGCTGATGGAGAAATGTCGAGCCTTCATCGGTAACGATTCTGGGATCTCCCATATGGCTTCTGCCTTGGGAATTCCTACGATTGCTATCTTTGGCCCAACAGATCCAGGGGTTTGGGCTCCGAGGGGTGAGAAGGTCTTGGTCGTTCGCAGGGAGACTCCTTGTTCACCATGCACTCGGGAGAGGCTCCTTCAATGTGGAGATCTTGAATGTCTGAAGGGAATTGGAACGGAGGAAGTTTTGAAAGGGTTGGAGAAAGTCGGGGTTAGCACTTAGGAAAGGAGGCAGAACGATGGAAGAAAAGAAGGTTGGTGAGGTGATCAAATTCTTTGGAAAGATTGGTGTCGCAGCGATACGGCTCACAGAAGGATCGCTCAAAGTGGGGGATACGATCCGCATCGTCGGTCATACGACCGACTTCTCTCAGCCCATAGACTCCATGCAGATTGAGAACAAGAATGTTCAGGAGGCAGGGCCTGGTGCAGATGTTGGGATAAAAGTGAAGGATCGCGTGAGGGAGCACGACGTCGTCTATAAAGTCGTGGCGTAAACCCCGTTAGAAAGGCGAGGCTTTAACTTCTCCCTTTGAATGAAGAACTCAATGGTTTATTTTAGAACATTACAGACAAATATGGCGGAGTTTTCTAACGGGGTAAAGGATTGGGTTTGAAGAAGGTTGAGGCACTGAAGGATAAGACGTGCCACCTTTGTGGAAGAGAGGTAAGTGACCTTTCACAAGCCCTTCCGGTATGTTTAAGCTGTCTTCGATCAGGAAAGGAGGCCATCCAACCGCTCATTGAAGAAGCCCATTCTCATTCCCGCATACCATTTCAACTACCACCCATGCCTCCGCGGGATTCCACCGGCACCCTTTGCCATATCTGCATCAATCGTTGTCAAATTCCAGAGGACGGTTGGGGTTATTGCGGTCTGAGGACTCGAAAAGAGGGTGCTCTCAAAGGCGTCTCTGCTGGTGAGGGAAACGTCAGTTGGTATTATGATGGGCTCCCAACCAATTGTGTAGCCGATTGGGTCTGTC
>CAZFJD010000237.1:0-5490 GCA_964518775.1 uncultured Syntrophaceae bacterium | reverse complement strand
GGTGTGGGTGGGGGTTATATGATTTCTTGGATTCTTTTGATGAGTTGATCGACCAGGTGGGGCAGGGGGTCCTTGCCGGCCCCGATGATTTCTACCCCGGGGATTTTTAAGGGGAGAAGACACTTCATCGCGGGCGATGAGGCGATGGCCTCTGCCATTTTTGGAGTCAGCTCGCCCATCATTGAATTTGCTAAGATGACAGCGGTTGCACCAATAATGACATCGACTGTCTTTGCTGTCTGAACAATGGCATTCTCTCCTGAAGCGCCCTTATTGGCTCCGGCCTTCAACATAGCCCCAGTGGCCATGGCATTCGTTCCCAGGCCGATGACCTCGATCTCTTCTCCGAAAGCTTCCCTCAGGCGTTTAATAACGAGGCTTCCAATGCCACCGCCTTGACCATCGACCACAGCGACAGACCCTTTTTTCTTTTCCATCCTGATCGAACCCAATAAAAAAGCCACTTCTTGGCTCCACCCTCATGAGGAACCCGACCTTCGTGGCTACTTTCTATATAAACAGAATAAAGTGATTTGTCAAATCCCTCACCCCAACCCTGGTTTATTATTGTTTGAAATATTTTTTTATGGAGGTGACCATGGCTTTCACCATCTTTTCTTGAAAATCATTTCGGTTGAGGAGCCCTTCGTCTCCCTTATTCGTGATGAAGGCCATCTCTACCAGTACGGAAGGGATATCCGGAGCTCTTAGGACAATAAAATTGGCCTGACGATAGGACGGATATTTCAATTGATTTACAGCCTTGATATCTCCGAGAAGGGACTCGGCAAAGCGAAAACTCTCCTTCATTGAATTGTTTTGCATAAGATCTAATAGAATCTGGTTTAAGTTGGGATCTTTGACGACGGAGACAGGCCTCAAAAAGGCACCGCCCAAGATGTTTGACATATTTTCCTTATTGGCCAAGACCCTGGCTGCTTCATCGGTCGCACCAGAGAGGGAAAGGCAATAGGCAGAGGAACCCCTCGCTTGGGGATTGAAACTTCCGTCGGTGTGCAGACTGATGAAAAGATCTGCTCCATATTCCCTTGCTATTCTTATCCTCTGTTCCAATGAAACGAAGTAATCTCCCTTTCGAGTAAGGAAGGCCTGGATCTCCTTGTTCTGACGGAAATGATGGGTCAGTTTCTCACCGACCTTTAACACGATATCCTTCTCCATCGTTTTGCGAGGACCAAGAGCGCCAGGATCTTCACCACCGTGGCCTGGATCAATGACAATGACCTTCGTGCCTTTGGATCTAATCTCTTTCTGCCTTTGCCTCTCTTCTTGGTCCTTTTTCTCTTGTGCCAGATCAACCAGATCGATCACCAGGCGATGGGGTTTATCCAGATAGGGGTTCAGTAGAAAGATATTTACATTCAGAGATTTTTTTTGACGAAGGATCAATTTTACTTTATCTTTGCCCGATTGGGTGAGGCTAACCCTTGATAGGTATGGGTCGTTCACTTCTAATTCTCTCTTCTGGGTGAGGAGATTAGCCCCCGTTAATTCCACATGACATTCGTAAGGCTTTTCTGAGGTGGAACTCTCATATTGAAGGGGTTCGGTGAGATCCAGAACAACCCTTGTGTGGTCGGGTGCAGACCAGAATCTCACATCTGTAATCAATGCAGCAGAGACAGAGAGAGCTTGGAAAAGGATTACGGAAACAACAATGAAAGAGAGAAGAATGGTTCTCAGACAGCCATTTTTCATCTTTTTTGTATGGATACCACATTGAATGGAATCTGTCAAACACCCAAAAAATGGTGGAGGTTGAAGGATCGCTACGCTTGAGGATTGAGGTAAAAACTCTTGCTTTTAGCCTCAAGTCTCCTTAGGAGACGGTCCTCTTCCCTCGGGCGTCAAAATCCTTGGGATTTTGATATCCGGCATGGAACGGCTCTGAGGAACGTAGAGCCGATTGCCGGTTCGTAAGGGGGGTCGTTACTCGTGAGGATGTTGAGATTCGATTCCTTCCATCCGGAGAGTTCGAGATCCTTTCGCTCTGGGAACCACCATCCAAAACTGAGAACGATGACTCGGGGGTCAATCTCCCTCTCCAGTTTTGCTTTCTGACGGATCATTCCCCGTTTCGTTTCGATGGCCACCCACTCACCGTCGCTAATTCCAAAATGACTCGCGGTATCAGGGTGAACGAGAGCGACGGGCTCGGGAGACAGTTTCCGCAAGGACGAGAGGTTCCGGTAAGCAGAATGAAAATAGCAAGGCTCTTTGGCCGAAGTGAAGATCAAAGGGTACTGCTCGCCGAGGGCAAGGTCATCGAGTGACGATTGAGGGAATTCCCGATAATGAGGAAGGGGGTCGTATCCCCATTCTCTTAATTGTTGGGAATAGATTTCCACTTTTCCGGAGGGTGTAGCAAAGCCCTTTTTCTCATAGCCCTTGTATTCCCATTTTCCTTTTAGAATGCCGATATTTTTGAAGTCGTCATAAGTCATGCCTGCAGGCTTGAGGATTTCATCGAGACATTCTCTTAGGTCATTCCAGAAGTATTGGGCCTGGCCCAACCGTTTGCCAAGTTCGTTCAAGATCCTTGAATCGGGCCAGCATTCGGCCATCGGGTCAACGACCTTCGGGCGAGCCAGAATGAATCCGTGAGGAAGACCGAAATGTCCGATATCGTCAAACTCAAAGTTGGTCGCAGCGGGCAGAACGATATCGGCCAATTGGGCCGCGGGAGTTAAGAATATTTCAGAGACGGCTAAGAAATCGAGCTTTCTGATTGCCTCAAAGGTCTCTTTTGCATTGGCATAACTGAGAAGAGGATTTCCACCTTGGATATACATCAACCGAATGGGATAAGGCTTTTCCTTAAGGATGGCCTTGACAACCAATTGAGAGGGCACAAAGCCCATCATGGTGGATAGCCGAAACTCTGGACTCAGGATCTTCTCTTTTCTTTCCGGAAATTTTTTGATCTGGACTAACTCCCCAGGTCTCATGATATTTGGACCCGGCCGGTTCACGTTCCCGCCCGGGGTATCCAGATTTCCACTGACGGCCATAAGGATCAATAGTGCCCTTGCGCACTGAAAACTGTTGGGATTGTGCTCCAGGGCATTTCCCCACTGCATGCAGGCTGGCTTCGTCTGGGAGAAGAGGTGGGCCATTTTAATAATTTTTTCCTTCGAGACCCAGGTGATCTCAGAAACTTTCTCCAAGGGATATTGGTGAAGATGTTCTTTCAACTCGGAGAACCCTTTGGTCCAATTCTCTACGAACCCCCTTTCGTAAAGATCTTCATGAATCATGACTCTCAACATCCCCAAGGCGAGGGCAAGGTCAGTCCCAGGCCTTGGCTGAACCCAGAGATTCGCCCTGGATGCGACCGCGGTCTTTCTTGGGTCGATCACGATCAATTTGGCTCCTCCGTCGAGAGCCCGTTTCAACTGGGAGCCGAGGATTCCCTCTTCATTGGTTTGAAAGAGATTGCTTCCCCAGACAACGACACAGGCAGGAGGATGATCATAATCTGGAATTGGAAAGAAGCCGCACGTCAGATTGGATGCGGTCTCCCTTGGCATGTGGCAGACATTCCCGGGAGTACTAATATTTGGGACATTAAGGATGTTTGCAAGTCGAATCATGAGGAAGAGCTCGATACCCTTTGGCGTGCCCTGGGCAAAGCAGATGGCCCTTTGACCATGTTGTTCTATCGTCTCTCTGATCTTTCCTGCTATCGTTTCTAATGCTTCATTCCATGAGATGCGTTTCCACCTGCCTTCACCTCTTTCGCCCATCCTCCTCATGGGGTAGGTGAGACGGTCAGGATGATTGAGTCTCTCTATCTGAGCGAGGCCTTTGGCGCAGATCGTTCCCCGGTTCAGAGGAGAGTCAGGATCACCCTCGATTTTTGTAATCCTTCCGTTCTCCACATGGACCAAGATTCCGCAACCCCCATGGTCCATTCTAGCGCAATAGGTCTTAGCGATCATCTTCAGCTCCTACCACCGCCTGTCCCTCAAACGGTAGAGGGGAGGGATTTAATTTATCTAACATTCTGCGGATCTATTTACAAGGCTTTCCGGTTAAGGGGATTGCACATATTTGGGACAAGAAAAAAATCTTGTTTTTGACTCGGCTTGGTGTTATAAAATAGACGCTAAATGTTAGGAAAATTCTACGGGGAGGTGAGGGGATATGGCCGTTTCACTTAAGCCTGCGACGAAGGTGAGTGAGAAATTGAAGGGTATGCTAAACCAAGCCATCGCCAGAGAGATCCAGGTGAGTATCCAGTATATGTGGCAGCATGTTCAGGTGGTGGGAGTGAAAGGCATAGCTGTCCAGGATCAATTCAAGCAGACAGCTATTACAGAAATGAAGCACGCAGAAGCCATTGCTGAAAGACTCTGGTACCTTACCGGGGCTCCAACCACGAAACCTGCACCTATCATTGTTGGTGAGAGCTTGAAGCAGTTTCTCGAACTTGACATAAAGGCAGAAGAGGAAGCCATTACAATGTATAAACAGATTATCGAACTTGCTCAGAAAGAGAGGGATGTCACCACTGCCTTTTTGTTCAAGGGAATCCTCCAAGACGAAGAAGCCCATCACGACCTCTTCACGACAATGCTCGAAGAGGTATGAAGGAATAACAAATGACAATACTGACGAATAGAAAGGAGATCGTATGAGTCAGAAGGTGATTGATTTGTTGAATGAAGCACGGTCAAGGGAACTGACGGCCATTTCCCAGTACATGGCCCATCACTATGAGCTGGAAGATAGTGATTTCGGCAAGTTAGCCTCCAAACTCAAGGAGATTGCGATTGCTGAAATGAAGCATGCCGAGAAGCTTGCAGAGAGGATTCTCTTTCTAAGAGGGGAACCTACATCAAAGCCGGACGGCGTTGCAAAGAAGGGTCAATCGATCCCAGACATGCTGACGACCAACATTGGTCTTGAGGCAAAGGCCATCATGATGTATAACGAAGCCTCGGTAGTTTGTGCTGCCGAAAAGGATCAGATTTCAAAAGAAATTTTCGAAGATCTTCTCAAAGACGAGGAAGGACATTTCGACTATTTCGAAAATATTAAAGATCACGTCGATAAACTCGGCGCGGCTTACCTTGCTACACTCACAAGTTAATGCTTTAGCCCCCTCGTTGCTGCCTATGCAGGCGGAAGTGAGGGGGCTGGAACTTTTCCTGCTTATCATTTCTTCTTTTCAACGCCCATCAACACCAGGACCATAATCGCCCAAACAATGCCAATGACGATCCAGTGGTTGACGCCCACCACTTTTGGAAATGGAGGCTTTTGGACCAGTCCTCAACAATCTTAATCATTCTCAGACCTCCCTTTTCAATTCTTCGTAGACTTTCTTCACTTCTTCCACTGAGGATTCATCCTCAAGGGTCGTGAGGTCGCCAATGCTGGCACTGGTGGCAACGGCTTTCAGGATTCGTCTCATAATCTTTCCACTTCTTGTCTTTGGAAGTTTAGAAACGAAATAGATCTCTT
>CAZFJD010000236.1:0-5529 GCA_964518775.1 uncultured Syntrophaceae bacterium | reverse complement strand
CTGCTCCGATGCTCTTGTCGAGCATGGCATAATGAGCGCCTGCATAGGACTTCCCGATGATCACCGAGACAAGGGGCACGGTGGCTTCAGCCCAGGCAAATAGGGTTTTCGCCCCGTGGCGTAAAATCCCCTTCCATTCATGGGGAGAGCCGATCCAGAAGGCCGGACAGTCAACAAAGGTCACCAGCGGGATGTTGAAAAGATCACAGAAGCGGACAAACCTCGCCAGCTTATCAGAGGCATCGCAATCCAATCCTCCCATCAACACCTTTGGCTGATTGGTAACAATCCCAGCGGCTCTTCCGCCAAACCGTGCAAAACCGACGATGAGGTTCCGAGCAAAATATCTATGGATCTCGAAGAAGGTTCCCTTATCGGCGACCATGTTGATGAGCGGGTACATGTCGTAGGGGACTCGTAATTCCGTGTCCGGAAGAAAATTATCGAGTTCGGGGATGACTCTGTTTGGATCATCGGTCGGCTCAACTTTCGGAGGCTTCTCCCTATTGTTGGAGGGAAGGTAGGAGAGAAGTCTTTTACAAAGCTCAATCGACTCCTTGTCGTCTTCGCCTACAATATGGGTACCACCTGACTTCATCGCATGAGCTTCCCAGCCAGCCAGTTTTTCAAGGGTAATATTTTCACCCGTCTGAGTCTTGACAAAAGCTGGTCCAGCGATTCCCATGAAGCCAGTTGTTTTACTCTGGATGAGGAAGTCGTTCATGATCGGGTGATAGGCCTGACCGCCGAGGCACGGGCCAAGAAGCAGAGCAATCTGCGGGATAATTCCTGAGGCAAGGATCTGGGCACGAAAGGTCCAGCCATAGGATTCGAGAGTATCCATTCCCTCTTGGAGACGTGCGCCTCCAGAATCGTTGATTCCAACAAAAGGCCATCCCTTTTCCTTCGCGAAATCTAAGGCCCAAACGAACTTCTTTCCGTGATACTCGCCAAAGGAGCCAGCCATAGACGTGAAGTCTTCTGAGGCCACGACGATCCACCTGCCGTTTACCTTTCCATATCCTGTGACAACCCCTTCGGCGGGTACGAGCTTCCCAGCCATGCCGAACTCATGTTGTCTGTGGGTTACGAAGGTCCCAACTTCAGTGAAGGTGCCAGGATCGAGGAGCATGTCGATCCTCTCTCTCGCATTGGTCTGGCCTTTTTCTCGACGTTTCGCTAATTCTTTGTCTCCTCCCATTTCGAGCACGGCTTTCCGTCGCTTCATATAATCCTCGTATATGGCGTCGAACTTTCCCATTGGAAGCCTCCTTTCTCACGTCTTAAGAATTTTTTCACAATATATCTACCAGAAAAAAAGATTTATGGCAAGGAATTTTTTTCTATTTACTTTTTCCTTTATTTCTGATACCTTAAGAACCGTGAAGATTTCCACAAAAACTCAGTTGGCCCTCATTTTTTTGGCAATTGCCTGTTTCATAGGCGTTGTGACAATCCTGATTGTCAACTCACTCATTACAAGTCAGATAATTCATGAGGCACAAGAAAGAGTTAAAGAGGATCTCAATACAGCTCGGTGGGTCTACGTTTCTAAGATTAGAGACATTGACCGAACGATCCACTGGACGGCGATCCGGCATGTGCTGAAAAGAGGAATAAAAGAGAAGAACGTTTCCCCTATTCGTGACGAACTTTCAGACCTGATGGCCAAAGAGGGACTCGACTTTTTGACACTGGTGGATCGAAGGGGGATGGTCCTATTTCGATTCCATAACCCCCGGGCATTTGGCGACAGTCTGATCCAAGACCCATTTTTCAAGAAGGCTCTGGAGAAGAAAGGGATATCAGGGACCCAGGTTCTTTTGAGAGAGGAGTTATTGAAGGAGGGGCAAGTCCTGGCCGAGAAGGCCACGTTACGATTGATCCCTACTCCGAAAGCAAAACCTGTTGAAAAAGTGGAGGAGACCTCCGGGATGGTATTAAAATCGGCCCATCCGGTCATTGATTTCAATGGCGAGGTTTTGGGGGCACTGATCGGAGGAATTCTTCTCAACCGCAACTATGAGATTGTCGATCGGATCAAGAATATCGTCTTCAGGGACGCCAAATATGAGGGGAAAGAAATTGGGACTGCCACGATCTTTCTGGGTGACCTAAGGATATCGACCAATGTGATGGACAAAGAAGGAAACAGGGCGATTGGAACACGAGCGATGAAGGAGGTTCAAGAACAGGTTCTCCAAAAGGGTGTGCCTTGGATCCAAAGGGCATTTGTGGTTGATGATTGGTATATCACGGCCTATGAGCCCATTCGGGACATTCAGGACAAAATCGTGGGCATCCTCTATGTGGGATTATTAGAAAGTAAATATGCAGTCATGAAGGAGAGACTGATCCTTCTCTTCTTCCTCTTCTCCATGTCAGGGATGTTGATCGCCCTTGGCGTCTCCTTTCTTCTCTCTTGGAAGATCCTGAAGAAGCAATCCTAACGGAACGTCAAATTTCAAACGTCAAAGTTCAAATGAATGTCAAAGCGCAAAGCAAACCCCGTTTAGAAAGGACGGGGCTTTGACCCCGCCCTCAATAAGGAGCTGATGCAATTTATTATATTATCCCCGCCATAAATGGCGGGGCTTTCTAACGGGGTAAACATGATTTCCAATCCCAAATATAAAAATTTTGAGATCTAACCATCTGTCATTCGCCTGGCATTTGGATTTAGCTAATCCGCTTTCCCATTTTCATCAGAACTTTTGTCCTGTTTTCCTCTCCTCAATCCTTTTCTTAGTCCCGAAATCAGAAGCCAGGCCACAATAATGACGATGGCGATGGCCAAGAAGTTCGGGGCTCCTATTTTTCTTAAGAAATCTGAAAAGGATTCAATTGTCTCCATTATTCTGGCCTTTCGGCAACTACAAGGAGGGAGGTGCCGAAGGGGAGTGGAACGAGCTCTTCCATTGTGAACAGCGGGACAAGGAGATTATAGATCCTTAACTGAAGAGAGGGAAGCCTTTTTCTTCCGAGTATTTTTCCGTTAAGATACCATCCCAGGATTCCGATTCGATTAAAATATTTCAAGAGTATCACTCTAAATCCTATGTCCTCCAATTTCTTTTTTAATGCCTCCTCGCCATAGCGTCGGTGATGGCCTAAATGTCGGTCCAAACTTCCATAAAGCCACGGATGCGAAGGTACAAAGAGGAGGAGGCGTCCTCTGGGTTCCAAGAGGTCGAAGATATTTTTCATGGCCTTTTCGTCATTCTCGACATGTTCCAAGACATTGAAGCAGATGACAGAGTCGATGCGATGGGATCGGTATCGGTCTACATCTGACTTGGAAACGTCAAAGTTTTCGATCAAGAATTTCTTATACTGTCCAAAGGTATTTCTCAGAAAAGTGAGGTACTTAGGATCGACATCCGTGGCGATGACGAAATCTCGGTCCAAGAGGAATTTCGTAATATTTCCAATCCCTGATCCGACCTCGAATACCCTTCTGCCCAAAAATGGCTGGAATTTTGAAAAGATCCATCGATTATAGCGATGGAGCTTCTTCATCCTTTGAACGGTTTGATAGACAATGTCCTCGGTGACTGCGTCAAGGAAGTTATAGCGGAAGATGGAGAAAACTGCCTTCAATCCGTCGATCCATCTGATCTTTTTTCCTTCCCAATAATCGCGACCACTGTAAGAAATGGGGACTTCATAGATTCGGTAATTCATCTTGGCGATTTTGGCCGTGACTTCAGGTTCGAAGCCAAACCGATTTGATTTTAAATGGACGTGGTCCAACACCTCCTTCTTAAAAACCTTGTATCCTGTCTCCATATCGGTGAGGTTGAGATTGCTACAGAGGTTGGAGAGGAAGGTGAGAAACTTATTTCCCAAAGTATGCCAGAACATCAAGACTCGGCGAGGTGTCCCTAAGAATCGAGAGCCGTAGACCACATCAGCCCTTCCATCGAGAATCGGTTCGATCAGCCTGGGATATTCCTTGGGGTCATATTCGAGATCCGCATCTTGAACGAGGATGATGTCACCGGTGGCCTCTTTGAATCCTGTGCGCAGGGCCGCGCCCTTGCCCATATTCTTCGGCTGAAGAAGGACGCGGACTTGATCCTTCGATCTCTTTCCTTCGGAGGCCTCCCATTCTATTAGAAACTCTTTCGTTCCATCTGTAGAGCAGTCATCGATCACGATCACTTCTTTGGGCAGGTCGACTTGGAGGACTCTGGAGAGAATTTCTCCGATGGTATGGGTCTCGTTATAGACGGGGATAATGATAGAGAGTTTCATAGAAATTTTTGGCGATTATATCAGAAAACCGAAGGTGAAAAAAGGTCTAATTTTTAGGTAATCGCTTTGGCGGGATTAGTACCTGAAGAGCGCAGCGCCCCAGGTGAAGCCCGCGCCGAAGGAGTTCGCCAGAACGAGATCCCCTCGTTGAATCTGGCCGCTTCGAACGCCTTCGTCCAGGGCTGTTGGGATGGAAGCTGCAGACGTATTGCCGTATTTATGAACCGTTACAATCACCTTCTCCAGAGGGATACCTAGACGCTCGGCCACCACTTCCATGATCCGTATGTTGGCCTGATGGGGGATGAACCAGTCAATTTGGTCGGTCGTGATCCCTTTCGATTTCATCGCCTTTCGAGCTACATCGACCATGGTACGAACCGCATACTTATAAACTTCGTTTCCCTGCATCTTCACGTATTGAAGGCCCTCGTTCAACATTTGGTGAGACGGGGGGATGCGTGACCCGCCGCCAGGTACATGGAGCAGAGTCCAGAGATTCCCGTCAGAGTGGAGATGGGTGGTGAGAATCTCTCCATCTTTTTTTCCAGCGGAATGTCCCAGGACAACAGCTCCTGCGCCGTCACCGAAAAGGACGCAGGTCGATCTGTCCTTATAGTCGATGCGGTTAGAGATAATTTCTCCGCCGACCACAAGGCCGTGTTGGTGTGACCCGTCCTGCATAAACTTCTGAGCAATGCCTAAGCCGTAGATGAATCCTGGGCAGGCTGCATTGACATCAAACGCCACCGCATTTTGCGCTCCCAGCCGATGCTGAAGGATGCAGGCAGCGGAGGGGCTTAACATGTCAGCCGTCGATGTGCCGACGACGATGATGTCCAGTTTTTTAGGAGAGATTCCAGCCATTTCCAAGGCATGTTCAGAGGCTGGGGTGGCCAGATCGGTTAAGGCCTGACCCGGTTCGATCATCCTGCGGGTTCGAATTCCTGTCCGCGTGATGATCCATTCGTCAGAAGTATCCACGATCTTTTCAAAATATGAATTAGGGACAACCCGATCAGGGATACAAGAACCGGTTCCCTTAATACCTATCTTCTTCATGAAATAAATTTCCTCCTGAGTCGATTAGAGGAGAACACCCACCCATCGGAAGGTTAAAACAGTCAAATCGTATAGTTCGATATTACCCAAAATGAAGTAAAAATCAAATAAAAATTGATGAGATGGTGGAATGATGCTGTGTGGCTAAAACCTATGCAATCAGGTTTCGATCCAGCGTCCGGTATTGGATGGCTTCGGAGAGGTGGGAAG
>CAZFJD010000235.1:0-5546 GCA_964518775.1 uncultured Syntrophaceae bacterium | reverse complement strand
GATAAACCTCCATCTCTACAAATCGGGGTAACAATTCATTCAAAACCGAAAAAGGGTCAGGCTCATAAATATATTCTGCCACCTGTCCTGGAGGAAGCTTTGCTGGCTCAATCGGAAGCAGAGCTTCTATCATAGGTCTCTGTAGCATGGTACTGACAAAACGGGGATAGGCCAGATAGATTAAATCGACCTCACCCTTGCTATAGTCCTCGATCACGACTCTTGAGATCGGCAAGGTTTCCTGCATGGTCGCTCGGTCGCTGATGCCGCTGAATTCTGCACGGACATCCAGTTTAGCGATACGAGCGAAAGCTCTCGCCTTACGACCTACCGTAATGACGGCCACAGGGACCTTTTGTTGTAGAATAAACTCAGCCACAAGCCGGTTCAGGTTCGTATTCAATCCACCACATAATCCCCGGTCAGTACCGATGTGGAGAATGGCAATTTTTTTCACTTCCCGTTTCTGCAGTAAGGGAAGGATTCTCCCCTTGATACGGGGTTCGATGGCAAGATCAGCAATCACCTGACGTATTTTTTCAGTATAAGGCCGCCCTGCCAGTGCCTGTTGTTGAGTTCTTCGCATTTTGGCAGTCGCCACCATCTCCATGGCGCGGACGATCTTTGTGGTTCCATGGATGCTACGGATGCGGCGGCGTAAGACTTGAATGCTGGCCATCCTATAAAGTGGTTCCTTGCTTGAACTGGGTGATTGCGGCTTTTAAAAGATTGTCCGTATCAGCTTTTATCTCATACTCCGTATTGATTTTATTCGCTATCTCAGGATGATGGGTCTCCATAAAACGGTGGAAGTTCTCTTCCCAAGCGATCACCTTTTCTACCGGAACATCATCGAGATAACCATTGGTGACCGCATAAAGAATGCTTGCCTGCTTCCCAAGCGACATCGGGGTATATGTGGGTTGCTTCAATATCTCGGTAATGCGGCGACCTCGTTCAAGCTGATCCCTGGTTGCCTTATCCAATTCTTCACTACCAAACTTGGCAAAGGCTTCTAATTCACGGAACTGGGCAAGCTCCAATCTCAGCCTCCCGGCCACCTGTCTCATCGCTTTTCTCTGAGCCGAGCCACCTACTCGGGATACGGATAATCCCACATTGATCGCCGGACGAATCCCAGCGTTGAATAAATCTGGCTCAAGATAGATCTGCCCGTCCGTGATGGAAATGACATTGGTTGGGATATAAGCTGAAATATCTCCGAGCTGAGTCTCAATGATCGGCAGAGCCGTCAGCGAACCGCCTCCCTGTTCTGGAGCTAATTTAGCAGCCCTCTCTAAGAGCCGGCTATGAAGATAAAAAATGTCTCCAGGGTAAGCCTCTCTTCCTGGCGGACGACGCAACAGCAAGGAAAGCTGACGATAGGCCCAGGCATGCTTGTAAAGGTCGTCATAGAGAATCAAGGCATCTTTTCCCTCCTCCATGAATTCCTCACCCATCGCACAGCCAGAGTAGGGAGCGATATATTGGAGTGGAGCCGGGTCCGAGGAATCTGCTGTGACGATGATCGTGTATTCCATGGCTCCGAACTTCTCCAATGTAGCTATAGCTTGCGCCACTTTGGATGTTTTCTGACCTATAGCGACGTAAATGCAAATGAGATTTTGACCCTTCTGAGCGATGATGCTATCAAGGACAATCGCCGACTTGCCGGTAAATCGGTCGCCGATAATGAGCTCACGTTGGCCTCGGCCAATAGGGATCATGCTATCGATTGCCTTAATCCCTGTCATGACGGGTGTATTGACTGGGGCTCTCTTTGTTACGTCTGGTGCCACTCTCTCTATGGGACGAGTCTTCTCGGCCTTAATGGGTCCTTTAGCGTCAAGCGGACGCCCCAGAGGGTCAACCACCCTCCCTATAAGAGCCTCTCCCACAGGAACCTCTATGACTCTTCCCGTCGCTTTTACTTCATCCCCCTCTTTGATCTGGCTGCAATCTCCGAGGACAACCGCTCCAACATTATCCTCTTCCAAGTTTAACGCCAGACCAGTAATATCATGGGGGAATTGGAGTAATTCATTGTATGCCGTCTCTCCTAACCCATGGACGCGGGCGATGCCATCGCCGACTTCGATCACCGTACCCACGTTCGTTACAGTCATAGCAGCACCAAAACGCTCAATCTGCTCTTTGATTACAGCAACAATATCTTGTTCGCGGGTTGCCATCTTAACCCCTCTCTTTTTTAAAAAGTCAAAGGTCAAAAGGTAACGGTTAAGATGCTCGTTTCGTCAGGACGATGAACGTTAAACGATAAACCATGAACAGTCCATTGTTCATCGTCCATCGTTCATCGTTTATTTCCATCCAAACCGGCTTCGTAACCTTTACCCAAATAGCTGGATTACTACCTACCCACTCCAATCATACTTCTCTTCAAAGCTTCTAACCTCTGGCGTATGCTCCCATCAATAAGCGTATCACCGACCCTGGCTATGAATCCTCCAATGATCGAAGGATCTACTTGAGCGTCAATGAGCACCTTGCGCTCAACGATTTTTTCAAGGCGACGGGAAATTGCCTCCTGATCTTCATCAGCCAAAGGCAACGCAGCCGTCACTTTGGCACGCTTAATACCACGATGAGCATCCAGCAAGGCATTATACTGTTGTAAGATATCGCCGCCGCGTCTTAATATGCCTTTGCTGACCAGAAGAAGAGCCAGGTTAAAAGCCAGGGGATTGATCTCCGCCAATCGTTTCTCCAAAAGACTTTTCTTAGCATCGAAGGGAAGCCGAGGGTTTTGCAGCAAAGCTATGAACTCTTCATCTTTGGTTAAGTCGGCTATTTTCTTTAAGCCTTCTTCCCAGCTCTCCAACTCATTTCTTTCCAGAGCCAGCTCGAAAGCGGCCTGGGCATAGCGTTTACCAGAACTTATTTTAGGCATCTCTAAAGTTACTTCTTCTTGAGAAGAACAGTCTCCTGCAGTGTCTCCTCAATCAGTTTGCGATGTTTCTCTTTATCTAAGGTCTCTTTGATCACTTTTTCAGCCGCCGAGATGGCGATATCCACAAACTCCTTGCGCAGACCCTCGACGATCTTGTCCCGTTCTGATTCCAACTCGCCTCGAGTTCGATCAAGGATCACCTGTGCCTGCTTCGTTGACTCCTCTCGAGATTCTTCCTTCAGCCTTTCTCCGGTTTGAAGAGCTTGAGCGATAATAGCCTGGGCCTCTTGGCGTCCCTTCTCAATCTGTTTCTGAACCTCTACCTTGGCTTGTTCATACTCTTTCTTGGTCGCCTCAGCCAACTCCATCCCTTCCTTCGTCCTCTTCGTCCTCTCGTCCAACATCTTCAGCACAGGTTTGTAAAGAAAGATACGCAAGAGAACGAATAGGACGATGAAATTGATGATGAAAACGACCAACAGGGGTAAATTAATACCTAAACTGGCAAAACCTTCCATATTGCCCTCTTTTCGCTGCCTAAGCAACGGACGAGATCATCCTCGAAGAACTAAAAAAGTAACCAATCCCGCCATGGAAAATACTAACAGGACGATCGTGATCATGATGAGTGCTAAGCTGATCGGTAATCCACCTCCGTTGTCCATTGTGACTCCTCCTTATTTGACGACCATCGCTAAGATAATACATACGATAAGGACGTAGATCCCTATCGCTTCGGCGAGGGCACCAATCAAAATCATGTTCGTGAGAATGGCACCCCTGGCTTCGGGGTTGCGGCCCAGGGATTGCATGGCTGAAAAGCCAATCAACCCCAATGCTAAGGCCGGACCAAAAAATCCCAAACCTGCAGCTAACCCGATCACTAACATTTTCATTACTTCTGGTGTCATTTACTTTCCTCCTTTCCTCCTTATTTATTCATGGGACTCTTCATGGGGAGATACAGCAATTGTACCAAATACAAGGGTTAAACCCGAAAAGATAAGAGCTTGGATCATTCCGATCAACAATTCCAAACCATAAAATGGGATGGTGAATACGAGAGGAATAAGAAAACAAGAGACGAGGATCAAGATTTCACCTGCGGTCATGTTGCCAAAGAGACGGAAGGTAAAACTGAGCATGCGCGTCAGGTGACTGAAGATCTCTAAGACACCGACGAATAAACTAATAAAACCAAAGACCATATTCATTGGCCCCGTCTTGATCTTTCCAGTGACGAGCTCTTTCAGGCCCTGAAGGAACTGACGGATATTGATGAACTCACTGAGATAATGATATACTCCGATCGCCCTCATTCCCCAAGTCTCAACAAAGAAGAAGGACATGAGGGCAATGGAGAGAGGGACATTCACATCTGTATTGGCTGCCCTGAGGATGGCTATAAATTCTTGATGGCCATGAGAGGTGTGATGGATCCCGATGGTTCCGAAAAAGGGGAGAAGGGCAAGGTAAGCATTCGAAATGACATAGATAAAGATCGTGGCTACACCGGGGAAAATCATCCTGGCATGCTTCCCACCGGCAACACTTTCAACGAAGTTCAACAATCCCTCTACGACCACCTCTCCCATTGCTTGGCGTCTCCCAGGAATCAGTTTCATTTTTCGAGTGCAGAGGTAGGATAAGCCCACCAGCACGATGATCGTAAACCAAGAGGCGATGAGAGTATTCGTTATAGAGAAGCGCCCCACATGAGCAACGGGTTCCGCAGGAAGTGCCACATGAGGTTTGGGGATTTTAAATATGCCAGGTGGTTCTTTACCGAAGAAACTCGATCCGAGAGGACCGAACACCAAACCAATGACAAAGAGGATTAAGACAGGGATAAAGAAAAAGAGAAGAATTTTAAGGCGACCGCGACCCATTATTCTTGGTTCTGCTTATTTTTTCTTGATTCTTCTTGCTCCGCCTGATATCGGAGCAGCATTCGAATCAGACCGCCAAAGGCAATCACTGTTCCAACAGCAAGACCGATAAATGTGAATAAGGGACTCTTATTCAGCATTCCTGGCCGATCGAGCCAATAACCAATTCCTACTGGGATAACCAGACTCAGAGCTACATACCAACCCACTGTTAGTAAGAATTGAAGTGGCCTTACCCAGTCTTTCAGAGAATCCTCCAGGTGGCGTTGGAGAAGGTAGCGGCTCGGTCCGCCTCCATGCAAGCGCTTACCTAAGTAGATAAGCATAAGGGACAGCAAAATGTGAATCAGTTAACATATGGGAAAAAAGTTGTCAATCATTTTTTCTTGGCCGTATCAAGCCAGCTGACCCATTTTGCCCCGTGGAAAAATGGGAGGGAGAGTAAATAAATCTGGGATTCCCTTAGTTAATTTTAACAATTATATTAAGCAGTTAAATGACGGTCCGCTTCATGAGAGAGGAGTTGAAGATCGCCTTCTTTTTCGGGTCTCCCTTCCATTTTGCAATGGCCGTCAAAGAAACCGCCCTCGCTAATGGTAAGGATCGGGGTTACGAGATTTCCAAGGAGTTTGCCTGTGGGATGGATCTCCGTTCGTCCCTTTGCCGAAACCTCACCTTCCACATAGCCATTGATGACGATTGTATTTGCCTCGATTTTTCCTTTAACGACCGCTGTTTCGCCAACG